>JBKHBA010000290.1:0-3457 GCA_046542595.1 Bacteroidales bacterium
CTGCTCAGCCAGCAGGGAGTCAAGCACATCAATAGCCTCGCTGTAACGCTCCTGCCAGGCTATTATGCGCGACAACAGAACTATGGCATCACCATAGTCAGGGTATTCCCCGACCAGCTCACGGGCTATGACTTCGGCCTCTTCCAGCTGACCCTCAAAGGCAATATGACGTATGCTGTCATATACTGCTTCCGGATCGGCCGTGCCTTCCTGGGCTGAGCTGCAGGGTATCAGCACCGGCATAAAAAGTATTACCAGCAGGTATATAAGTCTGTTCATTGATATCATAATTTTTTACCCCAGGACCGATGATATACGGTCTATCAGCACCTCATCATCAAAGGGCTTAACAAAATAATCGCTTATGCCCAGCTCGGAAGCTTTCTTCCTGAACTGGGGGTCACTGAAGGCTGTAACTACTATCACAGGTGTTTTCCTGCCCAGGTCTTTACGCATATACCTGATAAGCTCCAGGCCACTGTGATAAGGAAGGTGTATATCAGTAATCAACAGGTCAGGATCGCCTGTTTTAATCTTCTCCATGGCTTCATTACCATCCGATGCTATATCAATAATATAGCCCTTCTTTTTCAGAACGGTTGCTATGACACGTGATGCCAGCCTGTTATCCTCACAAATAAGTATATTCATTTTCCCTGGTGATCCTGTATTTTATTTTCCCTTATTGTATGTAAAACTCGCAATATTAGCTGACAATACAAAGCTATAAACAGCTGTTTTTTGATTAACTGATACATGTCATTGATCAAGGTATGCTTATTGATATATTAAACTAAGCTTAAAAACACTTTCTGTCCGGGTGCTCACCCCTCTTCCCTTATGGCCGCCATCATACTCTTCAGCCTGCTTTTCTGCTCATCCCTCAGGGCATAAGGCTTTATCTTCTTCAGTAAGCTCAGTTTTTTATCAGCGGACAACCCGGATGCGGATACTAAAGCAAGGTAATCATAAAAGGCCCTCTCCGAATAGTTTTTATTGCCCGAGGCACATATCTCCGCCAGGGCCTTTGCCGAGCTGTGATCCGGCCAGTTTTTCATAGCATCATAGGCCAGTTGCCTGACCTCCGCATTCCCTTTCTCAAATATCCTGTAAACAGCATCAAGGGACTGTTCTCCGCCCCCTGCGGCCAGGAGACTCAGCATTGTCCTTTTGCTTATATTATCCGAGCCCTCTATGGACCGGACAATAATATCCCTGTGACTGCTATCAGCAAGGGTGATCAGTGCATTATAACCGGCCAGCTGGTCTTCATCTGTCACATATGAGCGGATATAGTCGATCAGTTCACAAATGGCGTCCTCTCCCTGTATCTCAGCCAGCGCTCCTGCTGCCTCTGTTCTTACCTCTGTATGGGGACAAAAGAGTGCTTTCCTAATAGCAGGCACAGCCAGGGTATCTCCCCTGGTACCCAGCATATGTATTATCTCAGCCCTGGCTGCCTCATTAACACCATGCATCATCTCCATCCACCTGGCTGTTACCTCAGATCCCGGCATTCCGGCAGACAGGCTGAGAATACCCTTTCTGTATTCTCCATCCCCCCTCTTATATTCGTCCAGCAGCTTAGCGAGGGCCTCATGTCCTTTAACATGAACCATCGCTTCAAGGGCAGCCAGCTTATAATTAACAGCACCTTTCTTTATCAGGTCCCTGCAGATTTTATCCATGCCTTTGACATTTCCCTTATCCCCTATATTCCGGGCATAGCTGACAAGTGCAGCTGTAGCCCCTGTTCTATCCCATCCATAGCCTGCGTCAGCAGCGGCGGAGACCAGCACATCACAGACCTTAGTGCTTGCACTTTCGGCCATAGCATTGAGGGCTGCAGCCTGTACCCCGGCATCATCAAGTGTATACCATGATATATATTCATTGGTGGCTATACCGGATTTCATGTCTGCCAGTTCATTCATCACAGAGGCCGGGCACGGTAATGATGATATCTGCAGGCTCATAGCCAGTAAAGCTTCCTTATCCGGTGAATCGCAGGCAGCTATTACCGCCAGTGCCTGCTCACACAGCTTAGGGTCTGAAAGAAACCCCGATGCATATTCAACCGACTTCTCTGTGCCGATATACTGCAGCTGTGAGAGAAAGAATGACTTCACCCCTGTATTATCTGCTGCCTGTACAGCCTTAATACATTCCTCCTCCCATGCATAGCCCTGATTGCTGTGACCATAAGCAGAAAGGTACATGGAGTATGACCCCACAGCAAAGCGTGCCGCCACATCATCACCTGTGCCGGGGGGCAGTACCATAGCTGTTATCTGTTTGCGGCCCTCCGGGCCTATAGCTGTCATCTCCTCCATCTGCTTTTCCAGCTCAGCCATATTATCCACGGGCATCTTTTCCAGCAGAACAGCCACCCTGTCACCGGTACTGACAGCTTCCTGGGCCACCAGCCCTGCTGAGCATAATATAATTAATAACAGCAGTAATATTCTTCTTATCGTTCCCATACTCATCGTTCTCATATTTATATTGTCCATGGCCCTCTCATTGGCTGGTATAACAGGCGGTCAGCGCCCTCATCATCTATAAAGCGCTGTTTATGGGGATCGTATTTAAGGTTACGTCCCAGTCTCAGGGCTATCACACCCAGGTTAACAATTGTTGCCGATCGGTGACCGTTCTCCTCATTGAGTGCAAATTTATTCCTTGTCCGCACCGAGTCGCTGAACACGGTAAGCTGCGGCTCAGGCTCCGGCAGGCTTTGCACCAGCTTGTGTATATCCGGTATATCAGAGCGGAAGCCACTGAATATTTTACCACCCGGACCTTCAATATATGCAGCCTCCTTATCTTCATCAGCGCCATCAAGCACTATCCTGCACCCGTCGGCATAGGTATATTCTATCCTGCGGAATGACCCCACCGCATCATAATGCTGTTGCGGGGCATCCACCTCTATATAAACCGGACTGGTATCATCCTTGCCCAGTATATACTGTACCGGGTCGAGATAATGCTGCCCCATATCACCTAAACCGCCGCCATCATAATCCCAGTATCCCCTGAATTTTGAATGCACACGCTCAGGATTATAGGGTCGATATGGAGCAGGCCCTAACCACATGTCGTAATCGAGTTGCTCTGGCACAGGCATGGGTTTCAGGTTGTGCTCGCCACTCCAGAAAAATTTCCAGTTGTAACCAGTCACCCCACTAACTGTAACTTTCAGCGGCCATCCCAAAATTCCACTGTCGATTATTTTTTTCAAAGGTTTTACATCGGTTCCAAGACCGTAAAATGTATCCTTAAACCGGAACCAAGTATTCAGGCGGAACATACGACCATGCGCATTTACTGCCTCCATCACCTTCTTTCCTTCACCTATAGTACGGGTCATTGGTTTTTCGCACCAAATATCCTTACCGGCTTTTGCAGCTTCCACAGCCATAATTCCATGCCAGTGTGGCGGTGTGGCAATATG
>JBKHBA010000291.1:0-3411 GCA_046542595.1 Bacteroidales bacterium
GCTGCCTGAAATGGACGGCTTTCAGCTGGCCCGGACTATAAGGGAACAGGACAGGGATATACCCCTTATTTTCTTATCTGCCCGTTCAATGAAAGAAGACAAAATTAAAGGCTTTGGCATTGGCATAGACGACTATATTACCAAGCCATTTGACGAGGAAGAGCTTCTGTGCAGGATAGAAGCCATTATGAACAGGATAAGAGCGGGTAACGGCAATATGCAGGAGAAGAGGGACCTGATGGTTTTCAGCATAGGCAGATACAGCTTTGAGCCTGCAAACCAGCTGCTGAAAAAGGAAGGGGATATACACAGGCTCACACTTAAGGAAAGCAAGGTGCTGTGCAAGCTATGCCTGTCAAAAAACAAACTGGTGAAACGTGAGGATATTATGCTTGAGGTATGGGGCGAGTCTGACTATTTCAAGGGCAGGAGCCTTGATGTCTTTATCTCAAAGATACGTTCCCGCCTGAGGGACGATCCGGATATCAAAATAACCACCATCCCCACCGTTGGATATATACTGGAAGAAAAACCGGGAACAACGGACCCCTGATAACAGTCAAGCCAATGGTCGAGACATATCATGGAATAAAAACATGGAAAACTGAAATCTGATAACAGGCAAGCCAATGGTCGACGCCCTTCACGGAATAAAAACCGGGCAGCCGAACTTGTTTATCCCGCTTCATAAAATCTCTTCCCATTATATTACATATTTTATTATTTTTACCCCCTCATATGCCCGGGAAAAAACAAGACATATCAGTATTCAAAAAAAGCATTGACCGCAGGAGCTTTATAAAATGGTCATCGGTGGCCGGAGGGGTCCTTTTTGCACCGCCGGTGCTTGTGTCATGCGACAGGCAAACAGCTGTATCCCCGGATACTTCAGCAAGGGAAAAAATAGTGAGAACAGGCTGCCCGGCCCATAACTGCGGTGGCAAATGCCTGCTCAAGGTATATGTTAAGGATGGCGTAATAACCCGAATAGAGACAGACGACAGGCAGGGAGATGACATTTCCGACCCGCAGCTGAGAGCATGCATCAGGGGCAGGTCGTACCGTAAGAGACAGTATCATCCTGACCGCCTCAAATATCCATTGCTGAGGACAGGTGAGAGAGGTGAGGCAAAATTCAAACGCATAAGCTGGGATGAGGCCTATGATATTATGCACGAGCGGATATCAGGGGTGATAAAAAAATACGGTAACTCGGCCATTCATCTACCTTACGGAACAGGCTCCTACACCAATACCAACGGGCGCTGGCCGGCAGCCAGGCTTATGAATATCCTGGGCGGAAGCCTGGGCTTTTATAACAGCTACAGCTGGGCATGCATAAATATAGCCACCCCTACCATGTACGGCACCCTTGCAACAGGCAACCAGCGGCAGGACTGGATAAACAGCCGCTATATCCTTATGTGGGGATGGAACCCGGCAGAGATGAAAGACGGCACCAACAGCGACTACTTTATTAAAAAAGCCAGGGAGAACGGGGCCAGGGTGGTGTGTATCGATCCCAGGATGAGTCCAAGCGCAGTAGCCCTGGCGGACGAGTGGATACCCGTGCGTCCGGGCACCGATGTGGCTTTTATGAGTGCCATGGCCTGGGTTATTATTGACGAGGGTCTGGCAGATTACGATTTTATCCGCAGATGCTGCTCAGGTTTTGACAGGGACACCATGCCGGATGGATACAGGGATGAAGAATCATATAAGGACTATATACTCGGAACACGTGATGGTATAGCCAAAACACCGGAATGGGCAGAAAAGATAACAGCCGTACCGGCAGCCACCATCAGGCGTGTTGCCATTGAATATGCAACATCAAAACCTGCTGTGCTGTACCAGGGATACGGAATGCAAAGGAGGGCATACGGTGAACAGGTGGTGAGGGCGGGAGCCACACTGGCAGCCATAACGGGCAATATAGGCATACCTGGCGGCTGGGCCAGCGGGCTGGCCAACCAGGCCGGGGGTGGACCGTTCTGGACCGTCTTCCCATCGGGACCCAACCCTGTAAAAGCACGAATACCCGTTTACCTGTGGACAGAGGCCGTACTGAAAGGAAAAAAGATGGGTCCTGAACACGGGCTGAGAGGAGCCGGCAGCCTGGATAACAATATCAAGCTAATATGGTCTGTGGCAAGCAATGTGCTTGTTAACCAGCATGGCAATATAAACCGCACGGTTGAAATACTAAAAAACCCTGATCTACTGGAATTTATTATAGTGCAGGATAATTTTATGACTCCTTCAGCCAGGTATGCCGATCTGGTACTGCCCGCCTGTACACAGTTCGAGACATGGGGTATTGAGGACGGGTGGAAATATGGCGAGGAGGTGTTCCTCACTCCTAAAATCGTTGAACCCCCGTTTGAAACAAAAAGTGATTACCGCATCTGTGCTGAGCTGGCTGACAGGTTTGGCGTATATGATAAGTTTACCGAAGGGGGAAGGGATGAAAAAGACTGGGTGGCATGGTTCGTAGACGAGATATACAGGAAAACACGTTTTCCGGATATGCCCCGCTTCAGAAAGTTTGCAGCAGGCAATGCCGGGGTATATACGAAGGCCGTCCATAAACCAAAGGTGGCCCTGCAGGACTTTGTTGAGAACCCTGAAAAATCACCACTGCGAACCCCTTCAGGGAAGATAGAGATCTTTTCAACGGAGCTTTACAGCGCAGGTCAGCCCGGCGAGATACCTGCTGTGCCCAAATACATTAGAGAATGGGATAATCCATTTGATGAGAAAGCCGGTCAGTACCCCCTGCAGGCCATGGGTCACCATTATAACCCGCGGGTGCACTCAACCCACCATAATAATGAGTGGACAATGGATGCCTTCCCGCAGAGGGTGTTTATTAATCCGGCTGACGCCGGGAAAAGAGGAATAGCAGACGGTGATATGGTAAGGATATGGAATGAAAGGGGTACAATGATACTGAAGTGCAGGATAACAAAAAGAATGATGCCCGGTGTTATAGATATACCGCAGGGAGCATGGTATGCACCGGATAAAAATGGTATCGACAGGGGGGGTAACGTCAATATACTGACATCAGAAAGGTGGACCCCTTTTGCAAAGGGTAATGCACAGCATACAATAATGGTCGATATTAAAAAGGCCTGATAAAATAGATATTAACACAGAGCAGCATTCTGATGAAAGAAGTAAATAAAATATACTGAATGTATGAGAATGTATGGGTTCTATATTGACACTGCCAGCTGTTCGGGATGCAAAACATGCCAGGTAGCCTGCCAGGACAAGAATGACCTTGATGCCGGACTGCTGTGGAGAAAGGTTATTGAGATAGAAGGTGGTGAGTGGGAAAGTGACAGGGATGCCTTTACACAATACCCCTTTGCCTATCATATCTCACTGGCCTGCAACCATTGT
>JBKHBA010000292.1:0-3383 GCA_046542595.1 Bacteroidales bacterium
CGCTTTTAAAAAATATGAGATAAACGGCAATTTAAATCATATTTCTGTAAAAGAGCCATATTATTATTATTTTTAGTAAGTTTTTAACAGCTTTTAACAACAAAACAAATAAGGACCAATGGCCGGAAAACAAAGAATAGGAATATTAACTGCCGGAGGTGACTGTCCGGGAATAAACGCAGCGATACGCGGGGTTGCCAAGACAGCCATAGTGAAATACGGAATGAAGGTGTACGGTATCTCGGACGGATTCCAGGGCATGATCAATAAGGAATATATTGAGCTCACTGAGAAAGGTATTTCAGGTATATTGACCCTTGGCGGCACCATACTGGGCACCTCAAGGGTAAAGCCATTTAAAAAGAAATCAAACGGTGATAAGGCGATAAGTAAGCCGGAGCTGATAAAGGAGCATTATGAGCAGATGGGGCTCGACTGCCTGGTATGCATTGGGGGTAACGGCACACAGAAAACCGCATACAGGCTGTCACAGGAAGGGCTCAATGTGGTTGGCATACCTAAAACCATTGATAATGACGTATATGGCACTGAGATGTCATTCGGCTTTGCTTCAGCAGTGGATATAGCCACTGAGGCCGTAGACAGGCTTCACTCAACAGCCAACAGCCATAAAAGGATCATTGTTATTGAAGTGATGGGCCATAATGCCGGATGGATAGCACTCTATGCCGGGGTGGCCGGGGGCGGTGATGTCATTCTTATCCCCGAGCTGGGGATAGACATGGATAATGTTTCAAAGTACCTCGAAGACCGGGCCTATAAGAACAAAGACTATTCAATAGTTGTTGTGGCAGAGGGTATAGTACCACAGAAAAAAAAGAAGTCGGCAGCACAGTATGTATCGAAGATGATAAGTGAGAGAACGGGACTTGAAACAAGGCAGACAGTGCTGGGCTACACACAGCGGGGAGGCACACCATCACCAATGGACCGTATACTGGCTACCAGGTACGGTGCATCAGCCGTTGACCTGATAGCAGATAATGACTATGGAAAGATGGTAACACTTAATAATGATGAAATAATACCCATGGCACTTGAAGAGACAGCAGGCAGGCTCAAGACGGTAAGTGAAGACCATCCCCTGATGCTTAAGGCAAAATGGATGGGAACATGCTTTGGATGCAAGACCACGGTTGAAGCAGATAATGGAAACAAAGTTGATTAGGAAGCAAACATGAATGACAGTGCATATACACCAAAAGAAATAAGCTGGCTCTCCTTTAATCACAGGGTGCTGCAGGAAGCTGACAATAAGGCAGTACCCCTTATTGAAAGAATAAAATTCCTGGGCATCTATTCAAATAACCTGGATGAATTTTTCAGGGTCAGGGTTGCAACCCTCAGGAGGATAGCCAAGCTGAAGGATGATTCATATGATATCCTGGGTTATAATGCCGAGTCAACACTGAAGGAGGTTAACAGGATAGTCCTGAAGCAGAGAGCCGAATATGAACAGGTGTATGAAAGGCTGAAGAAAGATCTTGCCGCCAATAATATTTATATCAGGAATGAAAATGAACTGGATACCGGGCAGTATGAATTCGTAAAGGATTTCTTCAATAAGCAGCTGGCACAGATAATAATGCCCTTTATGGTCAGGAAGGAAATGGATCTGCCTACCCTGAAGGATGATGCCGTTTACCTTGCCATAACCATAAAACATAAGAGGAAAACAAAAAAAGTGCGCTATGCCCTGCTGGAAATGCCAGTGGGTACCGTGTCCCGCTTCATTGCTCTGCCCGGACCTGAAAATGAGAACCACTATATATTCCTTGATGATATAATAAGGGTGGGACTGAAAGATATATTCTATGTTTTCAAGAACAGCAGCATAAAGGCCCACACCATCAAGCTTAATAAGGATGCCGAGCTGGATATCATTGATGATATATCCGAGTCATATATAGAGAATGTTAACCGCAGCCTTAGCCAGCGTAAGGTAGCCACCCCCGTCAGGCTTGTCTATGACAGGGAGATACCCCATGAGACACTGGATATCCTTACGGAAAAGCTTGAATTCAGCCAGGATGATACCGTCATACCGGGTGGCAGGTATCATAACCTGAAGGATATGATCGATTTTCCGGTACCAGGCGGCAACCATGATTACCTTTATGAGCAGAGGCCTCCCATAAGGCACCGCAATATTGTTCCCGGAAAAAGCATTCTTTCAAGGATAAAGAAAAATGACATACTCCTTTACTTCCCCTACCACTCCTTTGATACCTTTATCAACATGCTGAGGGAAGCATCCCTTGACCCGGCAGTAAGGGATATAAAAATCACCTTATACCGCGTTGCAGCAAACAGCAACGTGGTAAATGCACTTGCCAATGCGGTACGTAACGGTAAGTCGGTAACCGCTGTTATTGAGCTGCAGGCCCGTTTTGATGAACAGGCAAATATATACTGGAGCAACAGGCTCCGTGAGGAAGGCGTTAAGGTAATACACGGTGTTCCCGGTCTGAAGGTGCATGCCAAGTTATGCCTTATAACAAGGGTAAAGAGTGATAATGTGCAACGCTTTGCCTGCGTGGGCACCGGCAATTTCAACGAAGACACTGCCAGGCTGTACACTGACCACCTGCTGATGACATCCGATACCAAGATAACCAACGAGGTAAGCAAAACATTCGCCTTCCTGGAAAAAAATTACAAAAGAGAAAATTATTACCACCTCATAGCCTCTCCCTTTTATACCCGGACACGCATATCAAGGCTGATAAAAAAAGAAACAGAGAATGCCCGTAATGGCGAAAAAGCATATATTTACCTCAAACTCAACAACCTGGTTGATAAGGATATTATAGACCTGCTGTACCAGGCCAGCCTTGCAGGAGTTGATGTCAGGCTTAATATCAGGGCCATGTACTCACTGGTCACAGGTATTGAAGGACTAAGCACTAATATCAGGGCTATAGGTATTGTAGACCGGTACCTGGAGCATACACGTATTATGATATTCGGCAATAAAGGCAATGAGAAAGTATATATTACCTCGGGAGACCTTATGACAAGGAATATTGAAAGGAGGGTTGAAATAGCTGTGCCGGTATATAACAGCGAGCTCAAGAAGGAGCTGCATGATATTTTTGATATACAGTGGAATGATAATATCAAGGCCAGGATACTGGATAAAAATCTCGATAATAAAATAGCGGGTAACGGAAAGCCTCCCCTCAGATCACAGGCAGAGATATATAATTATCTTAAAAACATACATGAACCCATAAATACTGAAAGCACTGACGGTAATGATAAACCGGGGGATGCAACAGAACCGGGGAATGCAGCAGAGTCTGGGGGGTCAATGGAAACGGGGAATACAGTCTTGCCCGGTAGTACATCAGAGCCGGGGG
>JBKHBA010000293.1:0-3376 GCA_046542595.1 Bacteroidales bacterium
AATCAAACAGAATAATAGTTAAACCATTAAAAACATAATAGTATGAATCCTATTGGAATGTATGTAGTGATTATTGTAGGAGTTATTATCCTGCTCTGGCTTTTGCTTTACCTTATACCTATTGGCTTATGGTTCCAGGCTCTTGTTTCCGGGGTAAGGATATCCCTTCTGCAACTTATCTTTATGCGCTGGCGTAAGGTGCCGCCGTCCGTTATAGTAGTAGCCATGATTGAAGGCGATAAGGCCGGGCTGAAACTAAACCGGGATAACCTTGAAGCTCACTACCTTGCGGGAGGAAGGGTGGCACAGGTGGTCCATGCCCTTGTGTCGGCTGCCAAAGCCAATATTGACCTTCCGTTTAATATGGCAACAGCCATTGACCTGGCAGGTCGTGATGTGTTCGAGGCCGTGCAGATGTCAGTTAATCCCAAGGTTATAGATACACCGCCCGTTACTGCGGTAGCCAAAGACGGCATACAGCTTATAGCCAAGGCCAGGGTAACCGTGAGGGCCAATATCAGACAGCTGGTTGGCGGTGCCGGTGAAGAAACAGTGCTGGCAAGGGTAGGTGAGGGGATAGTCTCCTCCATAGGATCAGCCGACAGCCATAAGAAAGTGCTGGAGAACCCTGACTTTATCTCCAGGGTGGTGCTGGAAAAAGGACTTGATGCAGGAACGGCTTTCGAAATATTGTCTATAGATATTGCTGATATTGATATAGGTAAAAATATAGGAGCTGTGCTGCAGATGGACCAGGCTAATGCCGATAAGAATATTGCCCAGGCCAAGGCCGAGGAAAGAAGGGCTATGGCCGTGGCTCTTGAACAGGAGATGAAAGCCAAGGCACAGGAGGCAAGGGCCAAGGTTATTGAAGCCGAAGTGGAGGTGCCACTTGCTATGGCTGAAGCCTTCAGGTCAGGGAATATGGGTGTAATGGACTATTATAAGTTCAAAAACATTGAATCCGATACCAATATGAGGGATTCACTGTCCAAACCAGGCGATAAGCCCAGGAAATAAAAAGCCGGACTGAAAAGTGATTTGACGGTGCTTACTGTATAATATACCCGCCGGTTAAAAAAGAGAGATATTAATTCTTTAAGTTAAAGACAAACCCGGGAGAGCCTGAAAAAACTGCCTCCCGGGTTTTTGTTATGCTGATCTGGTTACTAATTTATACTTGCTGATCCGTATCTGACGTTCTGTTATAGCTCCAGATCCTGTTTCGCGTTGTTTTAAGGATGCTGATCAAAAGGTATAGTTGCCGTCCTGCTGCTTTTCTTACGTCTTGTTTCCAGGCTTATGGAGTATTTGCCCGGTAAGGCTTCTTCTGCTTTCCATACAAAGCTGTTGAAGCCCTTTGCCCCATCTGGTTTTTCCTCCAGCAGGATATTACCTTTTTCATCGCTTATTGTCAATACCGGCACGTGCCCTGATCCACGGCTGCCGCCATCCCTTAAATAGTAGAATATATTTATTCCTTCCTCCGGTTCGGGGGCAATGAAGCTGTATTTGCCTGTACCTGACACATTGCCTTCATCCACAGTGCTCTCCATGTATACAGGCTCAAAAAGTATATTTTCCTCACCCAGGCTGTCGGTGCTGAGAGCGGAAAGGAAGGATATATTGTCCAGTATCCAGAGTCCGCGGCCGTAAGTGCCCAGTACAAGGCTGTTTTCCCTTTCGTGTATCTCAATATCGTCAACGGCAACCCGGGGCATGTCGCCATGCATCCGCGACCATGAACTGCCGCCGCTGAGGGAAACAAACAGTCCGTTATGCACACCTGTAAACAGCAGGTCCGGGTTTTCAGGATGCTCGGCAAAACCTCTGATAACAGCCTTGTCCGGCATATCGCTGCTTATATCTGTCCAGGTCCTGCCATAATCATTGCTTACAAAGAGGTATGGCGACAGGTCGCTTGCTTCATAAAAACGTCCGAAGCCTATATACACCCTTGCTTCTTCATGCTGCGACGGAACGATCCTGGTAAAGAACCTGTCTTCCGGGGCAGGGATATTCGATGTAAGGTCTTCCCATGTACCACCGTCATCCCGGCTTACATGAAGCCTGCCGTCATCGGTGCCGGCATAGAGAAGTCCTTTTTTGAGTTCTGATTCAGCCAGGGCTGTGATGGTGCGGTAAGGCTTAAGTACCGGTTTCTGACCTATGACAAGCAGTGTGTCCAGCCTGCGTCCCGTACTGAGGTCACCACTTATCTCGTACCATTCCTCACCCCTGTTATCCGTTTTAAGCACCCTCTCTGCTCCTATATAAAGGGAATGCGGTTTATGGGAGGAAACAAAGAAAGGGGTGTTCCAGTTAAACCTGTAATCATGGTCATCATCATCCCTGCCGGGCTTTATCCGCTTCCTTTCACCCGTGTCATGATTATACCTGACAATATTGCCAAACTGTGATTCGCCATAAACAATTGAAGGGTCTTCAGGCTCTGTGTCTGAATAAAAACCATCACCTCCGTTTATCGAAATAATATCGTCTTCCCCTACAGGCTGTCCGTCAGGGGAGCGGGAAGGGGTACACCATACACCGTTATCCTGCAGTCCGCCATAAATGCGGTAAGGATCACTGTTGTCTACGGATATATTATAGTACTGGCCAATGGGCAGGTTGCCTATAAACTCCCAGTTGTCACCGCCGTCAGATGTGTTGTAAAGTCCCCCGTCATTGCCCAGAAGCCTTTTGGATGTGTTATCAGGATCAACCCAGAGCACATGGTGGTCTACATGCACACCCCTCATCCTCAATTTTTCAAAGCTACGGCCCCCATCGAATGATTCCTGTATCAGCACCCCCATAACCCAGAGGTGGTCCTCATCGGTGGGGTCAACATATATCCTGCCGTACCAGTAAGATGTCCTGATATCTTCATTAACCGATTCCCATGTTATGCCTTTGTCCTCAGACCTGAACAGACCCACTGAGTCATGTTCCATGCAGGCATATACGATATCCGGATTTGAAGGGGCTACAGCCAGGGCTATCCTTCCTGCTTTGCCGGCCGGCAAACCGTTCTCAATTTTCTCCCAGCTGTCACCCTTATCCGCTGAACGGTACAGCCCGCTGCCAGGGGCCTGCTGTACATGAGCCCATGCATTGCGCCTTTGCTCCCACGTCGTTGCCAGCACCGTCTGGCCGTCGGGGTGAACGGCTATATCACCAATACCCGTGTTATCATTAATATATAATATCTTTTCCCATGATTTACCTCCGTCATCTGTCCTGTAAAGACCTCTTTCCTCGCATGCTCCCCACCTGGTTCCTGTGGCACCCGCAAAAACCAGGTTGTCATTCTCCGGGTGAATCACAACCTTTGAAAAATGCCTGCTATCTTTCAGTCCCATATTCTCCCAGC
>JBKHBA010000013.1:0-18199 GCA_046542595.1 Bacteroidales bacterium
CTAGTCCGGCACTGATACTCGGACTCGACGGAGCACCGCAGGCCGGTGACAAATTCAATGTGATGGAGACCGACAGGGAGGCAAAGGAGATAGCCAATAAAAGGATGCAACTGCAAAGAGAGCAGGGCATGCGTACACAGAAACACATCACACTCGATGAGATTGGCCGCCGTATAGCTATCGGCAACTTCCAGGAACTTAATATTATTGTAAAAGGTGATGTCGATGGCTCCGTTGAAGCACTCAGTGATTCACTGATTAAACTCTCAACAGAAGAAATACAGGTTAATATACAGCATAAGGCTGTTGGTCAGATCTCCGAATCCGATGTACTCCTTGCAGCAGCATCCAACGCAATCATAATCGGTTTCCAGGTAAGACCATCGCTTGAGGCAAGAAAACTTGCTGAAAAAGAAGAAATAGATGTACGCCTTTACTCAATTATCTATGATGCAATAAACGAGATAAAATCAGCGATGGAAGGCATGCTCTCACCCGAGGTGAAAGAGGAAATAACATGTACCGTGGAGGTAAGAGATGTGTTCAAGATAACCAAGGTGGGAACCATTGCAGGATGCTTCGTCAGGGAAGGCAAGATAACACGTAACACAAAGATAAGGGTTATACGCGACGGTATAGTTATTTATACAGGCGAACTGGGATCGCTGAAAAGATTCAAGGATGATGTAAAAGAAGTGGCCTCAGGTTATGAGTGCGGACTGAATATCAAGAACTTCAACGATATAAAGGTGGGCGATGTTATCGAAGGATACAAAGAAGTTGAAATAAAGAAGAAACTTTAAAATATATCCACCTGGGAATTCACGTGATTATATTTTATTTATTTCATTGGCCACATAAAACTTACCATTAAAAACCAATCATACTTTTAATGTGAAATAATGATGATTTTTTAATGGACGTTTCATGCTTTTAACTGGCTGTAAGGCCTGACCTGAAACAAAAAAACATTCCGCCAGCAAGACCTTTATGATATTGTTGATGGAATGTTTTTTTATTTAAGGCTAAAAGAAAACCTGTTATATACAGTTTACCTTCCCCCTTAACCAATAAGTTCTTTATATGCCTCCGGTGAAAGCAGTTCATCCAGTTCTGAAGGATCAGCTACTTTAATCTTAACCATCCAGCCATCTCCATATGGGTCCTTGTTTACTAACTCGGGACTGTCCTCCAGCGCCGGGTTAACCTCCAGGATTTCACCCCCGACAGGCATAAACAGGTCGGAAACAGTTTTTACCGCTTCAATAGATCCGAATACCTCTTCCCTGTCAAGAGACTCCCCTTCTGTTTCAATCTCAACGAATACAACATCCCCCAGCTCACCCTGGGCAAAATCCGTTACGCCAACAAAAGCAACATCACCATCAACACGTAACCACTCATGGTCCTTTGTGTACTTTAATTTATCAGGTACATTCATTTTTTTTATAAATTTTAAATAATTATTCCCTTAAGTAAATCCAAAAATAAGTTTTTAAATTTATTGACACAATGATATATCACTTTTTGTCATCTGCAATACGTTTTTACTTCTGAATCTATACTCAAAAAGATGGACATCAATGATTGCCGGGACTGGTCATTACTGGATAAGTGTAAACTTGAGACTGAAACCAAAATTGGTATTTGAGGTGGTATAGGTGGTTGCCACAAAGGGATCATTCAGATTATGGTCAAAGAAGACCTGAAGATTAAACCTGTCGCTTAAGACATAATCGGCTGTGGTCCTGATGGCAAAAATTCTCTGCCCGGCAACAGGCTGGTTAACATCTTCCGCAAGTTTCCTTGATATTGTTTTGTTATCCCGCACAGAAAAATCAAGTCTCACATTCAGGTCACTTGTCAGGGGCCGTCGCCGGCCGCCTGTCCTGAGGATGACCTGTACATCATCAAAACGGTATCCGGCACCGATTATAAATTCATTGTTCCGTACATCGGCAACCTGGTTGTTGGCCAGGTTAAGACTGACAGTTCTTGCCTTCTTCCATTCAATACGTGTGGTCAGGCTGTTCTTCCAGTTCAGATCAATATTAAACAGCGGACTGAATTGTTCATTAATGGTAACTACATTAAGTTCATACTGGGGTATGAAATTGAAGTTAAGATCCCGTAGCCTGCTTATGCCATCCTCATTTTCATCATAGTACAGGTTAGTTGTATAGGAACCTATTGTATATGTACTCCGGTACTGGTGGGCAATATTAACAGAACGGAAAACCCTCTGTACAAGCTCAAACTTTGAAAGCCCGTCAAAATTGATCCTCCAGTTAGGCATCATAGAGAGGATTCCGGGGAACATATCCAGGCTCACCTTCCCTGGATCTGTTTTGGAGTAAGCAGCAAGGAAAGCAGGTATCAGCACTTCCCTGGAAGCAAAACCGTAACCATTCTTATAGGGTCCTTCAATGGGTTCGCCTGTTTCCGGATCAATATCCGGTTCGTAAGCCGGATCAATATCTTTCCTTCTGGCGGCCCTCCTGGCGGAAATAATCACCGTATTTTCCTTAAAAGCCTCGAATGTCTCAGAACGGTATTCATTATCTTCGCTGATCTTTTCAAAAGCTGTGCCCCATGATAATATCGTAATTGAAAAATTACCTGAAACAAGTTCGTTTCTCAGACTGTCAGGGAAGTTGCCATAACGGTCAGCACGGTAATACGCTGATTTTGAGCGGGCAAAACGGCGATCAGCATTAAGATCGACCCTCAGTCCCGGGAAAGGCTCCACTGTACTGCGTATGCTGAATGTTTCATTCCTGTTTGAAACAGCAGCCGTATTAAGCAGTGTATCCTGTGTTATCCAATCGTTAATACGGGCTTTTTCAAAGAACCCGGGATCATTGTAACCTGTGATAAAAGACCAGCCCGGGGCAAACACATTGCCGGTACGGGTCATTCCCAGGTAATCTGTCCCGGGTGTATACCCCGGCAGTATCTGTCCCTGGTCAATAGAATAGCTTGCCGAGATATTTCTCACTCCCATCACAGCCCTTACCAGGTACTCTCCTGCCACTATCAGGGGACTCCTTTTTTTCTCAACGCGCCCTTCAACCTCTACCCTGGCATCCTCTGCATCCTCAGCCGGTGTAAACACAATCTTATTAAGGGTTTCAATCTCAATACTGCCTTCAAGCTCTGTACCGTCCTCTTTAAACACCCTGACTGTAATATCCCTTGTTCTGAGGGAATGGTATATATTCTTTTCCTCGCCGGCAGTGAAGTCAACCCCTTCACGGCTGTATTTTACAGTCCGGTACTCCTGTTCCATTCTCTGTGCAGCGCCCGGCCTTGTATTACGCTCTATGTTTTTTAAAAAATCGGATTTATTATACAGGTTGGTCAGATTAGCCTGGGCTGTTAACTGACCCGTACTGGAATTCTTAACGGTATTACCAAGATTGATATTCACACTGTCAGGATACAATGCACCTGCCAGCCAGTCATAGCTGGCCCTGTATCTCATATTACTGTTCAACCAGCTCAGCAGGGGCAGTTTGTTGACAGGTATATTATAATTAATATTGATGATATGGTTATAATGAGTGTTCCTGCCGAAGTTCTGAAGATTTATCATCACTGAATCTTTCCATGCCTCGTAGCGATCGGGGTACCTTTCACGGTCCACACCACCTCCGGGCTCATCAATACGGGCAATATTGGTAGCGGTAAAATCAATTTTCAATTGTTTTGTGAGATCATACTTAACATCATAAAAACGCATCCATTCAAAATCTTTTCTGAAGGTGGGTTTAATCTTGATATGCGGGTTATTGATATTCCTTGTCTTTACCTCACTGTAGAACCTGCTTAGCTCCGTTCTGACACCCACATGTTTTGGCAGAAGGTAAAAGTTAAAATCCCTGATAAGCCGGAATGCCTGGCGCCGGAAAAGATTAATATTCTGAAAAGGGGTAATACTTTCAGGGCTGGCATCATAATTATAGTTAAGACCTCCCCTGTAATTCTTCTCCATATTGATCTCCGTCTTTATATTGCTCCTGAAGATCTCATTAAAAGTATAGTTAACGGAAATATTTGAAAGGTCCCATGGGTATGATTTTTCTTTCTGCCTGTTAATGCCGGCATTGCTTACAGTGATGGTTTTTCTGCGGGTATAATCCTCGGCTATGGTTTTCAGAGAATCCCTTTTCTCAGGCGGGAGGATGTCAAGAGCATCATCAAGCAGTATATCCGGATCAAGAGGATTATACTGGGGCTGTATATGACTTTCGGAGTACCCCACATAAACAGGTAACCTCACACCTGCCTCTTCATTGAAAAACCTGCCCAGGTCTATATTGGATGATACATCATATTTTGATATCTGTTCCTTGCTGCGTTCATTGACCTTCATATCAAGACTACCGAATCCGGGGGTGCTTGTCTGTCCAACCAGATCAATCGTTCCCAGGTCAGCCAGCCTTGTCTGCATCCTTGCATTGGCTGCCCAGCCTCCTTCCTCGTTAAAATCACTTAGCCTCAGCTCATTGACCCATACCTCCCCTGACTTAGGCACACCGTCATCATTACCGGCATTCCTCGTTTTAATAGGATTGCGTACACCTACCATTATTACTCTTACATTGCTCAGGTTGGGACTGCCTGCAACGCTTACTCTTGCATCGCCTGCAGGATAAACGTATACATCTGATCTTGAAAGTGATGATCCCTGACGGTTAAGCTCAGTATTTCTTGCCTGCTTGGCATCCTGGAAAACAGACAGGTCAATATTGAAGCTGTTATCTTCAGGCCAGACGATAGCCCTGTCATTATCATCCTCCTTATTATAATACCCGGGGGGTGTCAGTTTCAATGGCAGCTCATACTCGTAGAAGTTTCCTTTATAATCAGATCCTATCCTTATGAAGACCGTAAGTTCATCGTCCATCAATGGATGACCTGCTATCTCCTCACCATGAACCTCCATCCTGAGTTTCCTGTACTGCCGTATATCAAGGTTCACATTCGTAAAGGCAGCTCTTGCATCACCATCTTCAAGGTTAAGTACACGCAGTACCATCGACTGCTCATTAAGCTGCCTGAGCTGAGGATTGGAAGGGTCTATCACCCTGTCAAATCCCGGTGGAAGAACATAATTAACAGGCTCTTTGCCCGCATTTTCTTCTATGCTCACCGAGCTTATCTCAAAGCTGCCGTCTTCAGGTTCAGGCACGCTTACCCTTTCACCACCTTCAAGAAAAGAGATATTGTATTTACGCCACTCTGCCCGCACCAGGTCAAGCCTGGCGAACCTTAAAATAATATCCTGGCTGAAGTTCTTCATAAACATACGCATGAACCTGATTGACTTAAAATCCTGGATATTTCCTACTGTACGCGAATAATCAGTTATGGGTATCTTAAACTGGTACCACTTAACTGCCGACTGTTCTCCATTGGCAAACGTGGCTGTATATTCAATCTCATCAACAATATAATTCTCTCCAACCTCCATGTCTTCAGGTCTTAGGCTGACCCTGTACTGATAGTAATTTTCTGTTTCATTAACGGTATTATCCCTGTTAATATCTTCCATATCAGGCATGGTTGAGCCGCTGGTAGGGTATGGCTCACTGCTCATCTCAGAGGTTGGCGAATTGCCATCCATACCGTTATATTGTTTATACCGCTCCAGTATACCCAGCTGCTGCCTGTCATAATCTGATCCCCTGAAATAATGGAAGTCATCGTTCGAAGGGTCCTCTTTAAACTCCTCCAGCACATCCGGGCCGACAAGGCTTTCCAGCTGGCTGATATAATCACTGAAAAACGTTCTTTCATCATCATTTGAAAGACCATCAAGCCCTACATCCTGAAATCTCCTTGCTTCAGGCTCATTATCAAAGGCATGCACCACAGACTGTACGGTGGGCACCCTGCCCCATACTGTGGTATCAACATTTACTACCTCCGGGGAGGAAGGCAGGCCGTTTTCAAATGATTTCCTGGAATCGCGAAGTATATCCTCTGAAATATTACCCAGGTTAAAATACAGGTCGCCGCCATCATGATCAGGATCTTCAACAAAAGGATCCATTACCCAGAATTTTATATACTGTATATTCGCTGTCTCAAAGTCATTGGTAAGTATTTCCCTCATTATCCCTCCCCACCGTGTTTGCGGATCATTCAGAAGTCCGTCCTGGCTGATACCCGCCGAATACGAGGTAGGGAAGGTTTCATAATTATAAGGACCTTTTTCATCAGGGTAAAAAGCCAGGTTGAGTACTGCAATATTTGTTGGTATACCTGAGGGGCTCTCTTTAAAAGGGAATAATTCATTTTCATATACCTCCCTCACAAAATGACTAGACTGAAGATCCGGGTTATTCTTTATATGCTCGGGTGTTGATGAACCATTTCGCAGAAACAGCGGATCAATTACATACCAGTTCAGTTTTGAGCGGTTAAAGCCGCTGGTCCTGTTATTATTCAGACTCGCTTCCGGAAAAAGATTCTCCTGTCCCTGGGGCACGCTGGCCAGCGTCCAGGCATTATATGTCTTCATGTCAAGAGGTATCTCGCTGGCTTCAAAGTCATCGATATACGAGTTGCCTGCTTCGCTGATAGCCCTTGAGTGCCCCGGTACAAGGTGAGCAAATTCTCCAAAGAATGTCACTGATGACGGCTCCTTTGTTTCGATAAATGGCAGGGCGTCCACCATCCTGGTAAGAAACTGCGATTCAGACCTGTAGGATGTATTGAATCCAAGTATAGTATTGGATATCGGCTCCTCACCAAAATTTACTTTCTGAGTATATGGTCTTTCCGTCAGATGAAGAACCGTACCTCCAACATTAAAGTCATCCGAGATCCTGTAATCAAGATGTGTTCCCACCAGTGTCTTTGTCTGAAAGCCAAAATCCTGGTTGCTTTCAAGTGATACCTGTATAGGTGTTTGCGATTCTATGAGTGCGGAATTTATGATCTTCACCCTGCCGGCATTATAGTCAACTGTAAAGTCCACATTCTCTGTCAGGGGAACACCACCGGCAGTTACCTTCACGCCACCCTGGGGTATATTGACAGCATTAAGATAAATTTCTGATCCCGATGAGGATGAATATGTGCCTGCTATTTTGAATTTATTCTTTTCTGCACTCTGTATGGCTTTGGTCTGTGTTGAGTCATAAAGCTCCTGGAAAACATACCTGTCTGCCAGTTCCTGATCAGTGAATTTACTCCTTAGATGGCTGCCAAAGGGTTCCAGTACGGGGAAAATAATTCTGCCCTGTGAGGGAATAATGGTCAGCCCTTCAACATAGTCAAACACACCATCAGGTTCCCTGTCGAGCTGCCCGTTAAGGTTATCCAGTTCCACCAGTTGCAAGAGAATCTCATCACTGAGATCACCTTCCGGGATATAGTTTATTGCACTTCCTGTTTCATCATCCTGGTACAGTATATCCAGCTGAAAGTCCTTCCTCTCAACCTGGTATGCCCCCAGGGAGTAGATATTCTTCATCATCAGGTCCCAGGCAGGCATACGGGGCGACAGGTTCGTGCCCTTAAGCAATTTAAGGTATAACACATCAGGGGCACTTATACCATCGGAAGAAAACTCACCAACCTTAAACACCTGGCCATTTACCGTATATTCATAAGCAACCGCCAGTATTTCATCATTATTCAATGATGTATTAAGCGAAATATAACCAAGCTGAGTGTTAACGGTATACTCTCGTTCAGTGAGCTTACGTGCATTTTCTATCTTTTCATAATGGGTGCCAATCTGAAAATCCCCTGCTATGGACTGGAAAGAATCGGTTATCCTGTCAACATCCCTGGCCTGTGAATATGTGGATGTAAGCTGCGAGTACAGGTTATTATGTTCGTTATCCGGGTATGGAGGCATACCCGGAACGGCCTGGAATTCCGGTACTTCATTATAAATATCCTGCTGGCTTTCTGCTAAATCCATTAAAGCAAGGATATTTCTGGTTTCCTCAAAATTATTTGTCTTATTGGTAACCCATACCTCTATCCTTTCTATATTAACACCTGAGCTTATCAGCGGCAGGTTTTTCATGGCATCATTATATATATCCCTGAAATAATGTGACAGGAAGAAATGCTTATTTGCCTCATACTCATCGGCACGCACTTCAAAATCATTCTGCTGTGCCCCGCCCTTAACCTCCAGGGTCGAGGATTCTCCCTTTTGCTGGGAAAAGACATTCGTCACTGTCAGCCTGCCAAAGCGGAGTTCTGTTTTTAAACCAAAAAGACTGTGACTTCCGGTTATCAATGTCCCCGGCAGCGGGAGGGTAACATCCCCTGCCTCTATCCTCTGTATTATCTCATCTTCATCACCTGAATATTCGAGCTTTGTACGGTTTTCAAAATCGAACATAGCCTCTGTGTTATAATTAATACCCAGCTGCATCTTATCACCAATGGCGCCCGTCACATTCATCTGTATCTTTTCCTGGAAATCAAAGGTCGGTATTGTCCTGAGCTTCTCAGAAAGGGTCGGGTTTTCCGTCCTGGAAATATTTATTCCGAAAATAAGCTCCGCCGATCCCTGGGGTATAATGTTTATCGTGTTTGAACCGAAAATCTTGTCGAAAGCCTCCCCCCCGAACTCTATTTCAGGTATCAGCGATGATCTGGCATATGATTCATCACCTGAAAACTTATACCTCCAGTAGTCCCGTATTGACTTTTCAAAAATAAAATCATAATATTCATCAGGGCTCATTCGTACAGGTTGCCTGATGTCCATATTCCCCACCTTTTCATAAAAGATATACTGGTTCGTTTCAGCATCGTACACCACCTCCGGGGAAAAATTTGAAGGCATACCGAGTTGCAGCGGAGATAAAGGGCTGTCTTCCCATGGTAGTCCGGAACGGTCATCGAAGGGGTATCTGAGTTTAAAGGTGGTATCACTATCCACTACCTGGCCTCTTACCACCATTCCAGGAAGGAAACAGAGGATAAAAAAGGCTATTAAAGGCAGGTTAGCGTTATATACAAAGCCTGATCTCAATACCAGTTTAGTATTCGGTTCTACAAAATCTTTAAGGCTTTCTTTATCAACTGCTCCACTGAAAGATCTCTTTCCTCCCTTAGGAGTTTGTCGAGGGACTTATTAACGGAGTTCTTCGGAAAACCAAGCATCACTAGTGCTGTAAACGCTTCTTCCCTGATTGTATTGCCCTGGTCAGCAAAAATTTCAGCGGCATCAGCAGATTTACCTACCTTATCTTTCAGGTCAACAATTATTCTCTGGGCAGTCTTGGCTCCAATACCCTTGATACCCTTCAGAAGGTTAACATCAGACTGCAATATTGCTTTTTCTATACCCGAGGCCTCAACAGATGAGAGCATCATCCGGGCTGTATTTGCACCCACACCTGATACTGATATCAGTAATCTGAAAACATATCTCTCATCAGCACTATTAAAACCAAAAAGCAGATGTGCATCTTCTCTTATCACTTCATGTATCAACAGGCTGCATTCCTCCTGCTTATCAAGCTTTGAGAATGTCGAAAGCGATATATTGACAAAATATCCCAGTCCGCCCGTTTCTATCACCACGTAGGTGGGTGTGAGGGATGTTATCTTCCCTTTTATATGCTCAATCATGATACATCGTTATTATCATCACCGGGTGAAAGCTCATCCTGCATCCCTTTACGATCATCCGGGCCATGATTCTCCAGTGGGTTACTTGTTATTTCTTTGTGCATTTCCCTGTTCATGTAGATGTCGGAGGCAAGATATAATGCTTTTCTGAAAGAAGTCTCGGAAGCCTCCCCTTTGCCTGCAATCTCATAAGCTGTTCCGTGTGAGGGTGATGTCCGTACAACAGGCAGCCCTGCTGTGAAATTAACGCCTTCACCCCGGGCCAGGATCTTAAAAGCTGTCAGCCCCTGGTCATGATACATGGCCAGTATGCCATCAAAAGCCCTGAATGATCCTGAACCAAAAAATCCATCCGAGGGATAGGGGCCAAATGTCAGTATGCCTTTTTCAGAGGCCTCATCAATGGCAGGTACGATTATTTCCTGTTCCTCATCTCCCAGTAAACCGGTATCACCGCTGTGCGGATTAAGAGAAAGGACAGCTATCCTTGGCTTACGAATAGCAAAGTCCACCCTTAATGAGTAATCCATCACCTCCAGTTTCCTCACAATATTCTCAATACTCAATTCTCCGGGTACATCCTTAAGGGGAATATGACCGGTGACAACACCCACCCGCAGGTCATCACTAACAAGCAACATCAACACATCATCCACACCAAAGCGTTCCCTGAAAAACTCCGTATGTCCCGGAAATTTAAATGATGCCGATTGTATATTGAATTTATTTATTGGGGCTGTAATAACAACATCTATCTTATTAGCCACCAGGTCACTGACTGCCATCTCAAGAGGGATGACAGCCGATTCACCGGCCATGGTAGTAGATTTCCCCAGCTCAACCCTTACATTATCATCAAGGCAATTGATTATGTTTGCCCTTTTAGGATTGGCCTCTGAAGCATCATTAATATTATTAAAGCTGAAATTGCTTATATCCAAAGCCTTACGATGATAGGCTGCCACTTTGGGAGAGCCGTAAACAACGGGGGTACATTTATCCATTATCCGGTTATCCATCAGGGTTTTTATAATCACTTCATAACCCACCCCGTTAATATCCCCATGTGTTATACCTGCTATAATCTGGTCTTTTTTCATTGTTATAATAATTTATTCCCGGTCAAGGACTGTATTATGATTACAGGTAAAAGCAGACATGAGCCGGTACCTGCAGTGCCTTGTTTTATTGAAAGATGTAAAGTTAATAAAATTTGATTGTATATAAGATAATGGATTACCTTTGTCATCAAATGAGAAGCAAGGATGAAATATATGCAAAAGCCCTTGGAACTGAGCACCTGACGCCCGAGGAGGCTCTCTTTATATACAATCATTCTCCTCTTTCCGAGCTTATGATGCTGGGGAGCATCATAAGGCAAAAACTAGTGCCCGGTAATAATGTGGGGTGGATTATTGACCGCAACGTGAATATTACAAATATCTGCTTCTCACAGTGCAAATTCTGTAATTTTTGCCGTAAGCCCGGTGATCCGGACACATTCATTACAGGTATTGATGAATACAGGAAGAAAATAAAGGAACTGTTTGAAATGGGAGGTGACCAGTTGCTCCTCCAGGGAGGCATGCATCCTTCCCTGGGACTGAAGTTCTATACTGATCTTTTCAGGCAGTTGAAAAGTGAATTTCCCGGGCTTAAGCTCCATGCTCTTGGTCCGCCCGAGGTTGTACACCTTGCCAGATTTGAAAATAGCTCCTATAATGATGTTCTCACGGAGCTCATTGATGCAGGCCTCGACAGCCTGCCGGGTGCGGGAGCTGAAATACTTGATGACAGGGTAAGAGGCATCGTCTCACCTGCCAAAGCCAGTACATCAGAATGGCTGGAGGTTATGAGGCAGGCCCATATCATCAACCTGCCCACATCAGCCACAATGATGTACGGTCATATTGAGACAATGGAAGAGAGGATAATACATCTTATCAGGCTTCGTGATCTGCAGGATGAAAAACCTGGCGGGCATTACGGCTTTATTACCTTTATACCCTGGCCTTTCCAGGATAAGGGTACTGTACTGGCCAGAAAACATAAGGTATATAATAAAACAGGCACAATTGATTATATCCGCCTGATAGCCATCAGTCGCATTGTACTCAATAATATAAGCAATATACAATCATCAATCCTCACCACCGGCCGTAATGCGGCTTTGGCCACCCTCCATGCAGGTGCCAACGACCTTGGATCTGTTATGATTGAAGAGAATGTGGTAAGTGCTGCCGGTTCATCCGGCATGCTCAATGCTGAACAGCTGCAGGGCATAATAAGGGAAGCAGGCTTTCAGCCTGTCTTACGAAACCAGAAATATGAAATTATCGAAGACAGGAAATAACTTTATTCCCCGCCAGTAACCGCATTATCTGCGTTACCAGAAAAATTTATTGTATAAATAATAGCCTCCACCTGGCGTAGCAGTTCCCTTTTTTTATCCTTAGGTGCGTAAACGAAGCCATCAATCATCACAAAGCGGTCATTGACTTCATCCCTGGTAACCAGGTTCACAAAAGGGCCTCCCATAAAACCATCCTCAAGCGTCCACAAACCCCTCATCTCTGCGTAATTACGCTGCCTGAACCTGAAAAGGCGAAATTTCACCGGCATTCGTTCTTCGATCACCATATAACTGTCCCCCACCGGACCCTTCACTTTCTCCTCCGTCATATTATCCCTTATGCGTATTATACTGTCCTCATTAAAATAATTCCTTCCATTATGGTCAAAAAAATGTACCAGTATAGCCTGTGTAGTTGTTGGTGTTTCGTAGGAGAACCACAGAAAGCCTTTCTCCTCAACATCGAGTGAAAAATTGGAAGGTATATGAAGTGTCATATCATACTCATCCCTGAGCTTATTGAATATCATACTATTAAGTGACTTCTTATACACTCTTATCCACCTGTCCCTTTCAGCAACATTAATTTTATTTATTATCGACTGGCCTTCCTCCTCGAGCAGACTGATAATCTCTTCATCGTTTCTCCCTCTCAGATTAATAATCAGCTGTGAATAAGCCCAGGTATCTTCCCGGAATGTTACACCCTTTTCCCTGTCTGCACCGGTCTCAATAAAAATAACATTTCTGTGAGTCTGGTAAAGCTTACCAAAAGCACCCGGACTAACGTTTATAAGGTCAAATTGCGGTTCAGGCTGAGGAAAATACTCTATAGGTGCAGCAATAACCTCGCTTATCTTGCTGCCGAGCCTGCTTTCCCATTTTGCTTTATCAGCAACCACCAGCACCTCACCTGTGCTGCCGGATATATTGGGCAGGCTGATGCCGCCTCCGCCGCCACCTTCGTCACCGCACGACTGTGATACTAATATAAGAACGACGGCAGTAATTATAATAACAATTCTTTTCATATTTTTTCTTCTTTTAATATGCAGGCAATGATAAGATCTTAAGCAACAATTTGTGCCTCAAACGTAATAATCTACTTTTAACATCATTAATCATACCAAACTTAATGCATTTAGGGATAAAAAAAAAGTCCCCCGTGGCAGAAAACGATCAGAAGGCACATTCAGAACCCTCACTCTGCAGTTAGCGATCATGCAGGGCACCCTTTGGTTAATGATCATGCAGGGCACCCAGTAGTTCTCCCCCGGGTGCAGCTAAAATGGCCGTCTCAAAAATAATCTGAGACGGCCATTATAATCATTTATATTCAGTAATAACTTTATTCTTCTTTCAGTTTCTCCTCTTCCTGCGGCTCATCCTTTGTGGCCTTCTTAAACTCTTTCATACCCTGTCCTATACCTTTCATCAGTTCAGGTATTTTACGCCCACCAAAAAGTATAACAACCACAAGAACAATAAGGATTATCTCTGTTGGCCCAAACATGCCTGCTAGAACGTTCATAATATAGATTATTACAATTATTAATTCTTGCAAAGTTAATTAAAAAAAAGCTAATTCTTCAACAATCTCATAATATCATTACCATTTGCGTATAAGAGTAATGCCAGCAGTATAATCATACCTGTTATCTGTGCATATTCCAGAAACTTATCGCTGGGTTTCCTTCCTGTTACCACCTCGTAAAGCAGAAACATAACATGTCCGCCGTCAAGTGCAGGAATGGGAAGAATATTCATTATAGCCAGGATAATAGAAAGGAATGCTGTTAGCTCCCAGAAAGCCTGCCAGTTCCATATCCCCGGGAATATGCTCCCTATGGTAATGAATCCGCCAAGTGATTCATAGGCTTTTGTATCTTTTGAGAAGATAAGTCTGAACTGTTTCAGGTAATCCTTCATTGTTCTGAAGCCCATTGATATTCCGGCCGGAATAGATTCAAAGAAACCGTATTTTACGGTTTTAAGTTCCAGTATCTCGGTGGGGTCTCTCGCAATTCCAAGCATTCCCTCTTCCGTTGTTCTGAAATCAATAGCCAGGCTGTCACCATCTCTCAGAATATTGGCAGTTATCTCCCTGCCTTTCTTATCCGACAGGTAGTGTAAGTATTCATCATTAAACCTGAATTCTTTTCCATCAATACCCACGAGCTTATCACCCACTCTTATACCTGCTTCACGTGCCGGTGATTCTTGCTGGAAGCCTGACACCTCAAAAGGCATGAAAGGCAGGCGCGCCTCTATCCTGCCCTGGCCTTTTATCAGATATTGAATATATTTCTTATCAATTTCTATGTCTACCAGACGTCCTTCCCTTTCTACTGTTATCCGTTCTCTCTCATTCAGCAAAACATCGGACATTATATGATAGAAATTATCTATCTCCTTACCGTCAACAGATACTATCTTATCACCATCCCGCAGGCCTATCTCATGACCCAATGAATCTGTTACTATTCCATATTTTACATTCTCCGTCGGAAGGTAGGTCTCACCCCATGCAAAGAGCACCATTATATATAATGCCATGGCCAGGATAAAATTAAAAAACACGCCCCCCAGCATTATCATCAGGCGCTGCCCGGATGGCTTTGCCCTGAACTCATACGGTTCGGGTGGCTTTTTCATCTGGTCCCGGTCCATTGATTCATCTATCATCCCGGATATTTTCACATACCCACCCAGTGGCAGCCATCCCATCCCATATTCAGTTTCTCCTTTTTTGAACTTGAATAAAGAGAACCAGGGATCAAAGAACAGGTAAAACTTTTCCACCCTTGTCTTAAACAATTTAGCAAAGAGAAAGTGGCCCATCTCATGAACTATCACTATCAGTGACAGGCTTAATATAAATTGCAATATTTTGATCAGTACTATCATTTTATTCGTTTAAAATACTTTAAATCGTGCGCCCGGTTTACTTTCACTTAATTTTTTTCATATACTCACCGGAAGCTATCCTGCTGAGGCGGTCTGTTTCCTCAAGTTCTTCTATACCCGGTCTTTCAATAAACACAGCATTATTCATTATTGTTTCCACAAGTCCTGTCATCTGCATAAAACCAATCTCCCCGTTAAGAAATGCCTCTACCGCCATTTCGTTTGCTGCATTCATGCTGCAGGGCAAGTTACCTCCTTTTTCAAGAGCCTCATAAGCGAGTGCAAGGTTACGAAATTTTTTTGTATCAACCGCTTCAAAAGTAAGGGTATCACATTTCTTAAAATCAAACCTTGGCAGATCGGTACTTATCCGGTCAGGGTATGTCAGAGCATATATAATGGGCAATCTCATATCAGGAAGTCCCATCTGTGCCTTTATTGAGCCATCAGCAAAATGTACGAAGGAATGAATGATCGACTGGGGGTGTATTATTACTTCTATCTGGTCGGGCCGCAGGTCAAAAAACCACCTGGCCTCAATAAGCTCAAGACCCTTATTCATCATTGAAGCCGAGTCTATGGTTATTTTACTTCCCATTTTCCAGTTGGGATGTTTCAGTGCCTCGTCTGCTTTAACCTTATGCATCATGGCTTCGGAGTATCGCCTGAACGGTCCGCCCGATGCTGTCAGAGTGATCTTTTCCACCGGGTTGCCATTTTCCCCGGCAAGGCACTGCAGTATAGCTGAATGCTCCGAGTCAACAGGTATTATTCTGACCCTGTTTTCCAAAGCCAGCTCAGTTATCATCCGGCCGGCAACAACAAGTGTTTCCTTATTGGCAAGTGCTATATCTTTCCCCGCCTTTATTGCTTCAATAACGGGACGCAGGCCTGTAAACCCCACCATGGCAGCAACAACCATATCTATACCTGACTGGCTCACTACCTGGCTGGCAGCCTCTGTACCGGCAAAAACCTTAACCGGCAGATCAGACAGTTGTTTCTTCAAAACACTGTAATGATCCTCTTTTACTATCACCACTGTGCCCGGCATATACTTCTTTGCCTGGACAACCAGCTGTTCAACATTATTATATGCTGTCAGCACCTCTACAGAAAATTCATCCGGATGCCTGTCTATCACATCCAGCGTCTGGGTGCCTATTGAACCGGTAGACCCAAGTATCGCCAGTCTCTTCACAGCTGTATTTTTTAATAATTAAAATAATATATAATCTTCAGGGTCTACTGCCTTTCCCTTATACCAGATCTCAAAATGCAGGTGTGGCCCTGAAGTATAGAGTTCCCCCGAATCACCCACTACAGCAATTCCCTCTCCGGCAACAACTTCATCGCCCATCTGCTTGAGAAGGGTTATATTATGCTTATAAACGGAAATAAGGTTATTTGAATGCTGTATCTGTATTACCCATCCGGTTTCCATTGTCCAGCCGGTAAAGATAACTGTGCCGTCAAGGGTTGCAGATATCACTGCTTTTGGAGATGTGACAATATCTGTCCCATAATGCCTTGTTCGCGGATCAAAATGTCCTGAGACCATACCTTTTGCAGGGGGAAAGAAATGTATGTTAGAAAGATGAATATCACTGTCCCCATCATCAGCCAGGAAAGTCAGGTTATACTGTTCTTCCTGCTCAACCTGCTGTCTCAGAAGCGAATCTTCAGCTGATTCACTGAAAACAATCTCATCGTAATTAGCAGTAGTATCCTGTCCGGCAACACGGTCAACCGGCTCCCTCCCTGAAATTATTGCATTAAGATTTTCGAAATACTGGTCCCGCAGTTTCAACTCATTCTCAAGAGAATCAAGGCGCAGGGCATTCATAATAATATTACGCCTCGTATTACCGTCAGGGTATCCGGGTATAAACTCCCTCAGGTTTGTGAAAGACATAAGCACTACGGTAGTCCCGATAATAAAAAGCACCATAAAAACGATAAGCAGGAAACCGTTATACCTTGTCATCCGTATCCGCCATACCTCTTCGAATGTTTTATCATTATATATTGCAAGACGGTATTTATCCCGCCAGCTTCTTTTCTTAGTATCAGTTTTTGCCATAACATCAGGCTGCAAATGTCATACTGACAATCACAGGTTTTTATATTACTTTTACAGGTTTATCCTCACTCTGCCATAATCCGTGTTTTGTACATACAGCCATGGCCGACAGGTTCATTGACACTTCAGGTGCATTTATATAAAAATCAACTTCAATATTTGAAGGTTTATTTCCGTATGCCCCTGAAGAATATTTAGTTTCAGCAAGAAGTGTCTCCCTGTTCCATAACTGCAGGGTACTTATATAATGGTCATAATCATCGGGATGAGTATAGTTTTCTCCCATCTTTACCTTTACCCTGAACACTTCACCTTTTTTCACCTCATCATCACAGAGAATATGTGGCATATGCCTGTCAAGGTAGTCCTTTTTTACCTCTTTATCCTCCTTTTCAATATTTGTTGCTTTAAATACTCTTGGCATAACTTCAATGTTTTAACCGCTAACAGGCGGATTTAATTTTTTACCTTTTTTATTCCCTCATTGGCAGAGCAAATCAGCAGGTTCTACCAAACCCTTAAGCCCGGCTTTCTTCTGTGCAATTGTGACTAAAATTGTTATTTACCCGGCTCATGAGATCATTTTCAAAATACCATTCCACTTTATGTCGGATGGCATTTGTTTTTAAAACTGTATCTGTTTTTTAAACTAAACACCAGTCAATCAAGATGCAAAAATAAGTATTTATTTCCTCTTATCGAAAAACGATCACTGCCGTATTAAGCGTTTTAATAGCAAATACTATTTTTTCAACAACTTTCTGCCCACCAGAATTAACCGTACCTCATTTTCTGCCAGCCTTAGATGATTGTCCGGGAACACTATACCGTAAGCAGTATGTGTATCTGTAATAAAATGGGATATATGTTTGGTGGGTCCTTAAATCATTGTTATATTTGCAGTCAGATTGCGGGGTGGAGCAGTGGTAGCTCGTTGGGCTCATAACCCAAAGGTCGGAGGTTCGAATCTTCCCCCCGCTACAAAGAAAAAGCCCTGGCACGAAAGTGCCGGGGATTTTTGTTTTCAGCCTCGTCAAGAGCTTGCTCTTGTAAGAGGGTGAAAATAAAAAAGACCCGACAGACGCCGCAGGCGGATGCAGGGTTTTTTCTTTGTAAAGCACCCCCAAAAGATCACGCGAACCGACGACAGGAGGTGAGCGTAATCTTGATTGCAGACCAGGTGGGGGATTCCAAGATCACGCGAACCGACGACAGGAGGTGAGCGTAATCTTGATTGCAGA
>JBKHBA010000294.1:0-3368 GCA_046542595.1 Bacteroidales bacterium
ATGGTATGTATAATAAATTCGAGCCTGTCCTTCATGGCGGTAAAGGACTTAAGGCCGCTGTATATACCTTTTAATATATCACCTATCCTGGTAAACAGTTTTATCTTTCTCAGCCTCCGCCGGTACACTGTTACCATGGTGGCTGCGGCCAGTACCAGGAGCAGTATGATTATCACTGCCGGCAGCGGCATGGTGAGGGTGGAGGCTATCTTACCGCCCAGGGGGCTGAAGACATTATCCTTAAAGAAGGAATTCATCAGCCTGCTGCGGCCGGCTATCATAATGAGCATGATAACAAGCATGCTGACAAGGTCGAAGGCCCTCTCGGCTATGACGGTGCCGAAGAGTTTGTCCACCGGTATCTTCTCCTTCCTTCCCAGTGCCGCGCACCTTGTCAGTTCACCCAGCCTGGGTGCGGCAAAGTTAAAAAGGTAACCGGTCATAAGGGCATGGTAGGCCGAGCGCAGTGAGGGCTCGTATCCCAGGGGTTTTATCAGGAGTATCCAGCGCCTGGCCCTTATAATAAAGGCCAGCACGGAGGCGGCAAGGGCTATTATAAGCCATGAATAGCGGGCATTCTTCAACTCCTCAAGTACAAGTGAAAAGTTAATGTTCCGGAAAGCTATGAACAGGAGTATGGCGCTGAGGCTTATAAAAAAGCCCAGCTTCACTATCTGCTTAATATTGTCTTTCAAGATCAGACCAGTTTGTTTGTATCGGTATCGGGAAAGATAAGTTTCGGTTTGAATGTTTTTGCTTCTTCATAGTCGATGCCGGCATATGATATTATTATTACCACATCGCCCACTGCCGCCTTACGTGCTGCGGGACCGTTAAGGCATACGGACCCTGAGCCCCTGTCACCTTTGATAACGTATGTCTCAAGCCTTTCACCGTTATTGATATTAACGACCTGCACCTTTTCGTTCTCAAGTATACCGGCAGCCTCCAGCAGATCCTCATCGATGGTGATACTGCCCACATACTGAAGGTTTGCTTCAGTAACCCTTACTTTGTGAATTTTGGATTTCACTACCTCTATCAGCATGACTGTAATATATTAATTACCCTGCAAAGTTAATCAACCTTTTGCAAACGGGAAAAAAAACTGCATATTATCGATCAGCCTCACCTTGCCTGCATACACTGCTATGCAGCCCGTATAGTTTTTCCCCCTCCTTATATCATTAACAGATCTGAGCGGATATAGTTTATCATCATCCACTATCTCAAAATATTCAACATTAAGTCCATCCACGGCGTTTATCTCCTGCTTTACCTTTTCTTTCAGCCCTTCAATATCCCCGGCACCTTCTTTATACCCGGGATTTTCAATGCCCCACGGCTTTTCAATATCGCCATTCCTTTCAATATCCCCGGGCCTCTGCCCGCTGTATTTTCTGAGGGTGCTGTATATGATGCCTGCCTTGCTGCGTAGTTCAGCCGGCAGCCTTTCGTTCCTCGAGCTCATGGCCAGACCGTTATCTTCGCGCACCACCGGGCAGCCTGTTACCTGTATATCCATTCCCAGCTGCCTGACCATTGTCTTTACCACCGCCAGCTGCTGGAAGTCCTTGCGCCCGAAGTAGGCCCTGTGCGGACGGCACAGCTCAAAGAGTATTTTAACTATGCGCACCACACCCATAAAGTGACCCGGACGGTGCTGGCCTTCCATTACGGTGTTAAGGTGGCCCAGGTTGATGGCAGGCATCTCCTCATCGCGGTATATATCCTCCGCTCCGGGTGTGAACACTATATCGCCATCGTCAAGGATCTGCGACAGCTTATCGATGTCGGCGGCAAGGTCACGCGGGTATTTAGCCAGGTCATCAGGATTATTGAACTGTGTGGGGTTGACAAATATGCTTACTATGGTGATATCATTTTCTGCTTTTGACCTTTCGATAAGTGATATATGGCCCCTGTGCAGGGCACCCATGGTGGGTACCAGTCCCCTCGTCCTCTCCCTGTGCCTGTCCAGCTCCCGGCGCAGTCCGGCCGGATCAGTTATCTGTTTCATTTTTTTCCGGATATATTACCAGGCGGCAAATTTAATCAAAATAGCTGAGAATGGTAATATTCAATAAATCAATAAGCTGGCTCTATAATTTAAGTATTGGAATAATTTTGTTATCTTTGCACTCTGTTATTAATTGGCCAAATGGAGAGTAAAAAGGTATTATTCGTATCACAGGAGATTACCCCTTATTTACCAGAAACAGAGATTTCCAGCATAAGCAGGTATTTGCCACAGGGGATACAGGAAAGGGGAAAAGAGATAAGGACATTCATGCCGCGTTACGGTTCTATCAATGAACGGCGTAACCAGTTGCACGAGGTAATACGTCTGTCAGGTATGAACCTGATTATAGACGACACCGATCACCCGCTTATTATTAAGGTAGCAAGTATACAGGCAGCCAGGATGCAGGTATACTTTATTGATAATGAGGACTATTTTCACCGCAAGCATGTGGTGAAGAATGCAAAGGGTGAGGAGTTTTCCGATAATGACGAGAGGACCATATTCTTTGCCCGGGGTGTTCTGGAGACGGTGAAAAAGCTGAGGTGGGCACCCGACATAGTTCACTGTCACGGATGGATGTCTGCACTGGTGCCATTGTACCTTAAGAGGTATTATTATGATGACCCTGTTTTTGCAGATGTGAAAATTATCTACTCGGTGTATGATAATGAATTTAATAAGCCTTTCAGGTCATCCTTTACAGATAAGGTGGCAGGTGACGGTATAGACAAAAAGCACCTGGAGATGGAGGGTGAGGTTGATTATTTCAATATATCAAAGCTGGCCGTTGACAATTCAGATGGCATAATTTTTGGTAGCAGGGAGATAAATGAAAAAGTAAGTAAATATATTAAGGAGCAGGACAAGCCTGTGCTTGAATATAAAGATGAAGAGGAATATATTGATGCGTATAATGAATTCTATGATAAGATTATCTGATCACTATGGCCGGATTACTGTCCTTCTGCGGTCAAACAGGAAAAAACTAAAGAGTCTGCTGGCATTGCCACTGTTGCTTTCTTTTATTGTCATATCATGCGAGGAGGAACCTGCACATATAGGCGGGGATATACTTCCGGACAGCGACTTTGACGATATAGCGGCTGTAGATACCATGGGTGTTGAGATGTATACGATGTATTCTGAAACGGAAACATCAATGCATCCTGTATTATCATATATGGGCAGTATAAAGGATCCATATTTTGGTCTTACAACAGCCAGTTATGTTACCCAGTTACAGCTTCCCTCAGCAGGTAGATGGCCTGCTGATGCAAGTCATATTGATTCGGTCAAGCTAGGTATTACAATCTATAATGTTGTGGGTGAAGCTGAATTACCG
>JBKHBA010000295.1:0-3366 GCA_046542595.1 Bacteroidales bacterium
ATACCCCGTTTTTATTCCTGTATTCTATTATATTAGCTGCCAGCTGCGGACCCAGTCCGGATACATAATTAAGCAGGTGTTTACTTGCCGTATTAACTTCCACACCAACGGCATTGACACAGCTGACTACCACATCATCAAGGGATGACTGCAATTTTGACTGATTTACATCATGCTGGTACTGGCCCACACCAATAGATTTAGGGTCTATCTTAACCAGCTCAGACAGTGGATCCATCAATCGCCGCCCTATAGATATCGCTCCCCTGACCGTTACATCATATTCAGGAAATTCTTCACGTGCAATTGCCGAGGCTGAATACACTGAAGCTCCTGCCTCACTTACAACAAACACTTTCACTTCCCTGTCAAATTTCATCCATTTTAGCAGGTCTTCTGTTTCCCGGCTGGCAGTACCGTTACCTATAGCTATGGCTTCTATATTGTATGAATTAACCAGGCTGGCAATCTTTTTTACCGATAGGGCGGTCTGGTTCTGTGGCGGGTGTGGGTAGATAGTTTCGTTATGCAGCAGTGAACCCTGGCTATCCAGGCAGACCAGCTTACAGCCCGTGCGGTAGCCCGGGTCCAGTGCCAGCACTCTTTTTCCTCCCAGCGGGGGAGCAAGCAATAGCTGTCTCAGGTTATCGGCAAACACTCTTATTGCCTCTTCATCGGCCTTTTCTTTGGATAAATTTCTGAATTCAGTTTCCATTGCAGGGCCCAGCAATCTTTTCCATGAATCTTTTACAGCATCGAGTACATACTGTGCTGACTCATTATCAGATTTAATAAAAATATCATCCAGCAGCTTAAGTGCCCTGTCCTCAGGAGGCATAATACTAATTCTCAGGAAACCTTCCTCCTCACCTCTTCTCATCGCCAGCAACCTGTGTGAAGGACAGCGCGACAACTTCTCTTCCCACTCGAAATAGTCCCGATACTTCTCTCCCTCTTCCTCCTTACCCCTGATCATTCTCGATACTACCCTGGCATCTTTTTCGAAGAGTGCACGGATTTTATTCCTGGCCTCCTTATCCTCATTAATCCATTCGGCTATAATATCCTTTGCTCCCTGAAGTGCAGTACTGACATCTTCCACCTCATCATTCAAATATTTTTCCGCTTCAACTCGGGGATCACCCGCTTCCTGCCTTATCAATTTCTTTGCCAGCGGTTCAAGGCCTTTTTCCCGGGCAACGGAGGCCCGTGTTTTCCTTTTAGGTCGGTATGGAAGATAGATGTCTTCCAGTTCAGTTATTGTTACAGCGGCATTAATCTGATCGAGCAGCTCAGGACTCATCTTATCCTGTTCCTCCACAGAACGAATTATTGCCTCCCTCCTTTTCTCAAGCTCAACCAGTTTCTCATATTCATCCTTAATATGATTAATCTGTACCTCATCCAGGCTGCCTGTCATCTCCTTCCTGTAGCGACTGATAAAAGGTATTGTAGCCCCGTCGTCAATAAGCCTTACGGTATTTTCAACCTGCCATTCATGATGACCCAGTCTTGATGCAATTATCTCAATATACTTTTTCTTATCCATTGTTATTCAATATATAATACAAGTCCTTTCAGATATTCACTTTCGGGATGAAAAATATTCACCGGGTGGTCAGCAGGCTGGCTCAGCTGCTGAATGATCCTTACCCGCCTTCCTGCATTGGCAGCTGCAGCAAATACAGATTTCCGGAAATTTTCACGGCTGACCACCTGTGAGCAGGAGAAAGTAAACAGTACACCTCCACTGCCCAAGATCTCCATTGCTTTCATATTGAGCCGTTTATAGCCCTGTAATGCATTGTGCAAAACATTGTGGTGTTTGGCAAAAGCCGGAGGATCGAGCACCACCATGTCATAGACTGAATCTGTTTCCTCCATAAATCTGAAAGCATCACGTGAAAAGCTCCTGTGTCTTTCATCATTTTTATAGTTAAGCTCCACATTACTGTCGGCCAGCTTTATTGCTTTTGCTGACACATCCACCGTATGGACCATGGCAGCATTCTTAAGGGCATATACAGAAAAACCGCCGGTATAGGCAAACAGGTTAAGTACTTTTCTTCCTTTGCTATAATACTCAATAAGTTTCCTGTTCTCCCTCTGATCAACGAAAAATCCTGTTTTTTGCCCTTCTTCCCAGTCTATATTAAACTTATACCCGTACTCCTCAACAACGGCGGTCCGCGGACTGCCTGCTATAAAGCCGTTTGTATGTTCTATCCCGGCCTTAAAAGGAAGGGTTGTCCTGCTCTTATCATATACTGCCTTAATCCGGTCTCCCGGCAGGGACATCAGTATCTCTGCTATTACCTCACGTTGCCGGTACATACCTGCAGAATGCATCTGCATCACAGCTACATTATTATAAAGGTCTGTTACCAGTCCGGGTAAATTATCGCCTTCAGCATGCACCAGCCTGCAAACGTTAGTTGACGGAAGGTCAAAAACACCGGCATTTTTACGATACTCCAGCGCCTCACTGATCCTTGCCCGGTAAAAAGCAGCATTGATCTCTTCATCAATGAATGTGAGAATCCGCACTGCTATTGTTCCTGGTTGATAGTGTCCGCGCGCAAGGAACCTGTCTTTATTGTCAAAGACATCAACAATATCACCTTCTTCCGGCTCACCGTGTATTTTCTTTATTGCGCCGCTGAATATCCACGGGTGCCGCCTCATCACCGACTGGTCTTTTCCCGACTTGAGTATTATCCTTATTGAGAAGTTCATTTTCATCATTTAAGGGCTATGGTATTCCCCAGTTTTTTATATATCTCATAACATACCCATGCATCTGTTGCAGCGTAAACCATCTGTGCCTCGCTCAGTTCAGGAGACTCCCAGTTAGTTACCTGCTGGCGCTTTGATATCCTGAATCCAAGTATTATAGCAGACAACTTTTGCAAGCCGGAACTTTCGATGCCAAACTTTTTTACATAATCCTGTAATTCAACAAATCCTTCTTCTTTAAAATGATTAAGGGCTTTGAGTGCTTTTAAATCATCGTGTACAGCTACTCCTGCTTTTATTATGGATCTGTCGGCCAGGATACCGGCAATCTCATCAGGCAGTCCAATGCTGTTAAGCCTGAAAAGGTATGCTGTTTTATTATCGGATAATTGAAGAAGGGCTACTTTATTACCCCTTCCTTTACGGAATGAAGGTTTTGTTTCCGTATCAAAACCCAGAACATCAGCTGATCTGAGTATCCGGGCACTTTTTTTTATTTCACTGTAATTATCTACCAGGACAATATCACCCCTGAATCCGGATAATGGATAATTTACCAGTTCTTCTTTATCAATATTCTCCTTAAATGTCATCCCCCTGGTCTTTCCTGTATTCATCCTGCCTGCGTGA
>JBKHBA010000014.1:0-18144 GCA_046542595.1 Bacteroidales bacterium
GGACGGGCAGCGGGCAACAACCAACAGAAGACAGGGACGATGACAAAAGATAACAGCTTCTTCGATAAAGTGTATGAAGTGACAGGGATGATACCCCATGGCAGGGTTACAACATACGGCGCCATAGCTTCATATATATCCTCTGCCGGCTCGGCCAGGATGGTGGGATGGGCCCTTAATAACTGTCACAGTCAGGACACATACATTCCGGCCCACCGGGTGGTCAACAGGGCAGGCATGCTTACAGGAAAACACCATTTCGGTCAGCCCGGCTTAATGCAGGAACTGCTGGAGAATGAAGGTGCCGTAATAGCAGGCGACCGGATACTTAATTTCAATGAAATGTTCTGGAATCCCCTGAGAGAACTGAAATAAGTCCTTTGAGCTTAGAAAAAAAATTCTTAAACTTGCTCTTTATATTTAATTTAAATAAAAACAAGCGATAAAATTTTCAATATGTATTCACATGATCAGATAATTACAGTACTGAAAAAAGTAAAGTACCCGGGGAAAGATGACATCGTATCCATGGGAATGGTTGAGAAAGCAGAGCACGGAGCGGAAGGGATAGAGATAGTCCTTAAAACAGGCAGGCAGAAAGACCCAGTGGCCTCATCCCTTAAACATGCATGCGTCAAAGCGCTGAAAGATGCTTTTGGTGCTGACACCGTCATCTCATCGGTGGAGATAAAAGGACCGGAGCCAAAGGTGGAGACAAAGCCGCTGGATTCGGATTTTACACCGGGCGTTAAAAATATTATAGCTATAGCCTCAGGCAAAGGCGGCGTGGGCAAATCAACCGTGGCAGTCAATACAGCCGTGGCCCTGGCCCGGCAGGGATATGCAACCGGACTGCTGGATGCAGATATCTTCGGTCCCTCCGCCCCCAAGATGTTCAACACGGAAAGCGACAGGCCCCAGGTAAGGAAGGAAGGCGACAAAGAGCTGATAATACCGGTTGAGAAATACGGGGTCAAAGTGCTGTCGGTAGGGTATTTCATATCACCCGATGATGCTGTTGTATGGCGCGGACCAATGGCTTCCAACTTCCTCAAGCAGCTGCTGGGGCAGGGCGACTGGGGTGAGCTCGACTACCTTATAGTCGACCTGCCTCCCGGAACAAGCGATATACACCTGACCCTGGTGCAGGAGGTGGGCGTTACAGGCGCTGTCATAGTGTCAACACCCCAGCAGGTGGCCCTGGCCGATGCCATAAAAGGTATTGCCATGTTCAGCAATGAGAAGATAAACGTGCCGGTGCTCGGGCTGGTGGAGAATATGGCATGGTTCACACCTGCAGAACTGCCGGATAATAAATATTATATCTTCGGCAAAGGAGGCTGCAAAAAGCTGGCTGAAGAGAAAAACCTGCCCCTGCTCGGACAGATACCCCTCATACAGGGGATAGCCGAGAGCGGCGACAGCGGTTCACCCGTGGCCCTGGGCGATGATGATACCGCCAGAGCCTTCGATAAGCTCGCCCGGGAGCTGGTCATCAGAACAGAGGAGAGAAACAAAAATCAGGGTCCAACACAAAAAGTACCGCTTAATTAAATTTTATCATGGAAGAAAACAAAAAAGAGGATCTCAGGACAAGGGTGATGGATGCACTTGAAAAGGTGAGGCCATACCTGCAGGCTGACGGCGGTGATATTGAACTGGTTGAGGTAAGCGATGACAATATAGTAAAGGTAAGGCTTACAGGCGCATGCAACGGATGCCCTTTCAGTATGCATACACTAAAAGGTGGCGTTGAGCAGGCACTGATAAAGGAAGTGCCGGAGATAGCTGAGGTGGTGGCTGTATAAGATATTTATCATTATTTTCGCAGGCCCGGGCATACTATTTTCTGTTTTTACCAGTTAATAGTGTAAACCTACTGATTTGGGAAGATACCTTAAATCAAATAATATCCTTATAGTGCTGGCTACAGGCCTGTTGCTATACTCATGCTCTGTTGAGAAAAACACGGGACTGAGCCGCTTTTACCATAACCTCACCAGTAATTATAATATTTATTTCAACGGCAATGAGGCCTTCCATAATGGTATGGAAAAGATAAAAGACTCATATAAAGATGATTATGCCACAATGATACCCATATTCGAATACAGTGATGAGGATGCCGCCCGCTCAGCCACTGGCGATATGGAAAGAGCCATCAATAAAGCATCCAAGCTTATAAGCCTCCACTCCATGACGGCCAGTCCGGATATGGATAATGATAAGCCCCTGACGGAGAAAGAACAGGAATTTTATGACCGTAAGGAATATAATGACTGGGTGGACGACAGCTACCTGCTGATGGGAAAGGCACAGCTGATGAAGCATGATTATGACCAGGCCAGGATTACACTGCTGCATAATATCAGGGAGACACATGATGAGGAGATGCGCACCGAATCGAGGATATGGCTGGCCCGGACATATATTGAAGCGGGTAACTATAACGAAGCAGGCAGGCTGCTCTCCGAAATTGATCCCCTGCCCCTTGATGATGAGCTGCGGGCCGACTACTACCTTAGCCTGGCCGATATGCATATGCGCAGGCAACAGTATGAAAGGGCCATCCCGGCCCTTGATAAAGCCCTTGATAATATCAGCGGCAAAAAGAACAGGAACAGGCCCACATATATACTGGCCCGGCTGTACGAGGAAACAGGTAACAGCGCTGAAGCCACCAGGAATTATAAAAAGGTCCTCAGGCTTAACCCCCCTTACGAGATGGAATTCAATGCCAGGATAAGCCAGGCCGGCGTCTTTGATGTTGAGTCAGGTGATATTGAGAATATAAGGAAAGAGCTGAATAAGCTGCTGCGCGATGATAAGAACAGGGAGTACCGCGACCAGATATACTATGCCCACGGTAAGCTGTCAATGCGCGAAGGTAATACAGAAGAGGCGACAGACTATTACCACCGTTCCGCTGCAGCAAGCACCAGTAATAATAACCAGAAGGGCAGGTCATACCTTATGCTGGCAGAACACTATTACGATAAACCCGACTACCACCTGGCACAGATGTATTATGACAGTGCCGTTACCTTCCTTGCAGAAGAATACCCCGCTTATGATGAGTATTACAATATATCACGCAATCTCAACGAGCTCACATCTTACCTCAACATAGTGAGCAGGGAGGACAGCCTGCAGCATGTGGCATCACTCAGTCCCTCGGAGATAGATAATATCATAAACGGTGTAATAAGAAAGATAGAACAGGAGGAAAGGCAGGATGCCATGCCGGAAGGCGGCAGGTATAATATGGGCCGGTTCTATGAGAACCAGAGAAGGTTCAGGGACAATATCGATGCCAGTGGCAAATGGTACTTCTATAACCAGTCGGCCCTTACTTTCGGGCGCACCGAGTTCCGTAACAGGTGGGGCAACAGGCAGCTGGAAGATAACTGGCGGAGGTCCAACCAGTCATCATCCGGAGGCGTGACAGGCCCAGACAGTGAAGGTCCGGTGCAGGCAGATGATTCCGTTGCTGCGGCAACAGGCATTAAATCAAAAGAGTATTACCTGAGAAACCTGCCGCTTAATGATTCAATGATGGCAGAATCAGACAGGAAGATGGCCGATGCCCTCTTTAATGCCGCCATGGTGTACCATGAAAAATTCAGCGATTATGAAAAGGCTACCCAGGCATACACCCGCTTTATCAACCGCTTCCCTGATAACTACAGGGCGCCCCATGCCCTCTATAATATATACAGTATAAATAAGGACCGCGACCCGCAGCTGGCAGAAGCATGGAAGGAAAGACTGATAAGCAGGTACCCTGACAGTGAATATGCAATGATACTGTCCGACCCTGACTACCTCGAAACAAGGATGAAGGAAGCCAACAGGGCTGAAGAGATGTATAACCGTGCCTTCCGCCAGTGGAAGAGCGGAAATATGGAAGAGGTAATAGCCATATGCAACAGGGCCCCGGAAGAATTCCCGCAGTCAGAGCTGCTGCCCAGGTTCATGCTGCTGAAAGCATATGCCATGGGTCCGGCACTGGATGAGAAAAGCCTGAAGGATGAGCTGCTGAAGATAACAGAAATGTATCCCGGCACTGACGAAGCCGCCAGGGCCTCGGAGATGATAGCCCACCTGAACGAGAAGGTGCCGGAACTGAAAGAGGAAGATGAGATAGAAAAAGCCGTCATGCTGTATGATACCCTGAACACACCACCCTACCGTTTTATGGTTGTCATCATGGACAAAGACCTGGATATTAACAGGCTCACCTTCGATGTTATAAACTATAATATCGATAACTATACAGACCAGAACTATAATACACGGGGCGAGCTGGTGAACGATGAATATATAAGCATAAGCGTGGGCACCTTCCCCGACCCTGATGCCGCAATGGATTATTATGACAGTTTCAGTCCCGGCGAAATACTCAGAAACACCGGTGAAGCCGAAATATTCAGCTTTATCATCAGCTCATCCAACTACGAAAGCCTCAGCAGCGATAAAGATGCCGGAAGATATTACCTCTTTTTCAGGGAAAACTACCTCGAGTGATATAACTTTGTGCATATATCATTAATGTTTCACTATGAGAAAAATTAAGATTCTCTGGACCGATGACGAGATTGAGATACTGAAGCCCCATATCATCTTCCTCATGGAGAAAGGTTACGAGATTGAAACATGCACCAACGGTCTTGATACCATAGAGCTGGTAAAAGACAATGATTATGATATTATCTTCCTCGATGAGCATATGCCGGGCATGAGCGGCATAGACACCCTTAAACAGATAAAACAGGTTAAGCCGGGCATCCCCGTTATAATGATAACAAAAAGCGAGGAAGAAGACATCATGGAAGATGCCATAGGCTCACAGATAGCCGACTACCTTATCAAGCCCGTTAAGCCTAAGCAGATACTGCTCTGCCTCAAAAAAAACACTGACAGTAAAAGGCTGGTACAGGAAAAAACAACAAGTGACTACCGGGGCGAGTTTGCCACCATAAGCAGGCTTATCAGTGAAGCCTCCTCTGCAGACGACTGGATCAATATTTATAAAAAGCTTACTTTCTGGGATATACAACTCGACAGGACAGGCGACAGCACCCTGAGGGAGATATTCACCATGCAGGAGCAGGAAGCAAATAATGCATTCTCCGGGTTTATATCCTCAAAATACCTGTCGTGGTTCAAAGATGAAAAAGACAGGCCACTTATGAGTCCGGCCCTGATGAAGGAAAAAGTGTTTCCCCTGCTTGCAAAAAAACAAAAACTGTTTTTTATACTTATCGACAACCTGCGCTATGACCAGTGGAAAGTAATATCCGCCGGACTGTCATCTATGTTCAGGATGGCCGGTGAATCACTATACTACAGCATACTGCCCACCGCAACACAGTATTCGCGTAATGCCATCTTCAGCGGGCTTATGCCTGCCGCCATACAGAAACAGTATCCTGAACTCTGGGTGTATGACGATGAGCAGGAAGGAAAAAACATGCATGAAGAGGAGCTGCTGGCCTCACAGATAGACAGGCTCTCGCCCGGCATAAAATGGAAATACCATAAGATAAGCAGTAATGCCGCCGGCAAAAAGATAAACGAAAAGCTGACTGACATGCTTGATCTTGATCTCAACGTGATGGTGTTTAATTTCGTAGACCTTATATCCCATGCACGTACCGAGATAGATATAATAAAAGACCTTGCAGATGATGAGCCTGCCTACCGTACACTCACCCGTTCATGGTTCATTCATTCACCCCTGTATGAACTGCTCGGCCGCCTCAGCTCCGCAGGTGTCAGGGTGGTGATAAGCACCGATCACGGCACCGTAAGGGTTAACAACCCGGTGAAGGTGACAGGTGACAGGAGCACCTCGCCCAACCTCCGCTATAAGCTGGGACGAAACCTCGACTACCGCCCCTCTGATGTGTTTAGCATTGACCAGCCTCCCGCTGCCGGTCTGCCCAAAACCAATATATCATCAAAATATATCTTTGCCCGTAATTATGACTTCCTGGTCTATCCCAATAATTATAACCATTATGCCAGGTACTACAAAAATACCTTCCAGCATGGCGGCATCTCATTGCAGGAGATGATCATTCCTGTTGCAGTCCTGGAGCCGGTGTAAAAAAAGAGATTATATTTGCAGTAACCGTGTTTTAAGGCAAACCATAATAATCTATGCAGATAACAATAAAAAATACAGGTGACCTGGACAGGGCTGCGGCCGAATTCATTGAGCATACAAAAGGCTATCGCATCTTTGCCTTCTACGGACCCATGGGAGCGGGCAAGACAACTTTTATAAAAGCCATATGCAGGGCGCTGGGCAGCACCGACACGGCCACAAGTCCCAGCTTCACCCTGGTCAATGAGTATAGCACCAGCGGAGGCGGACTCCTTTACCACTTCGATTTCTTTCGTATAAAAGACTATGAAGAGGTTTTTGATTTTGGCTTCGAGGAATACCTGGCATCCGGACACAGATGCTTTATGGAATGGCCGGAAAAGATAGAACCGCTGCTGCCCGCTGAAACATTCAGGGTTTATATCAGTGTTAATGAAGACGGCAGCCGCAGCTTAAGCCTTGAAGAGCCTGCTGTTTAACTATTATTGCTCAAAATCAATTATTTTTTTACCTTTGGTTTCACCAATAAACAGCCCGTAATATGCAGGGTAAAGAAAAAAGGGAAAGATATATTTCCAACTCGGTGTTTATGCCGCAGGAAGAGCTGCTGGAAACAGGCCGTAAGAAAAAGAGTGTCTCCATAGGCATACCACGCGAATCGGGGGAGAATGAGAAAAGAATAGCCCTTACCCCCGAGGCGGTAAACCTGCTTGTTGAATCGGGTAACACGGTATACGTGCAGGAAGGCTCCGGACTGGGATCCAACTATACTGATAACGACTACAGTGAGAACGGCGCCCGCATATGCAAAACAGCGGATGAGGTGTTTAACTGCGACCTGGTGATTAAGGTGGCCCCCTTCTCAAAAGAAGAGGTGGGCAGGCTGGGCGACAGGCGCACTATCATCTCATTTCTTAAGGTACTGAAACAAAGCAGGGAAGCCCTTACCGGCATAATGCAGAAGAATATCACCGCCCTGGCCTTTGAAAAGATAAAAGACAGGCATAATGAGCTGCCCGTTGTGGAGTCCATGAGCGAGATAAGCGGCATAACATCAATACTCATAGCATCCGAGTACCTTAGTAACCAGTACGACGGCAAAGGCGTCATGCTGGGCGGCGTATCGGGGGTCACACCCACCGAGGTGGTGATAATAGGTGCCGGCACAGCAGGCGAATATGCGGCCAGGGCCGCCCTGGGACTGGGTGCCGAGGTGATGGTCTTTGACAACTCTGTGCACCAGCTCAGGAAATTCCAGTCGGTGGTGGGTCAGCGGCTGCAGACATCGGTCTACCACCCCCAGGTCATCAATAAGGCCCTCAAATCGGCCGATGTGCTTATCGGCGCCATACAGATAGAAGACCTGAGGCCATGGTACCATATAACCGAAGACATGGTCAAAAAGATGAAGAAAGGATCGGTGCTGATAGACCTCAGTATTGACAGGGGCGGGTGTATCGAGACAATGGAGTGCCGCGACCTGCAGGACCCCGTCTATATAAAGCACGGGGTGGTGCATTATGCGGCATGGAACCTGCCCTCGAGGGTAGCACGTACAGCCTCCATAGCCCTTAGCAATGTGTTCACTCCCCTTATACAGGAGATAGCTGACCAGGGTGGACTGGATAATATGCTTAAGAGCAGTCCCGGGCTCAGCCAGGGTGTATATGTATATAAAGGTATGCTGACCAATGAGACACTTGGTCAGAAATTCAACCTTATCTCCAAAGATATAAACCTGCTGCTGACAGCTTTCTGAGAGGAAAAAAAGACCTGCCAGTTGTCCGGTATCTTTAAGGGGCCTGCCGCCTCACATTCTTAGCCCTGCTTATCATAAAAACTTCATTGAGGCCCCACGGCCTGTCACCTCCAGCTTCACTTCAGCGCCGCAGTAAAAAGCCCTGTTATCAGGTATATGTCCGGCCGGGAAACCAAAAGCCACGGGGTAATCATAATCCTTCACCGCATCCATGATAATTTCACCTGCATCCATGGCATAGCTGTGGGGCGATTCCTTAAGACCTGTCAGTCCGCCCACTACCAGTCCCTTCAGCCCTTTAAGCACACCGGCCAGGCGCAGTCCGCTTATCATACGGTCAAAAGAATACATATATTCACCCCTCTCCTCGATAAACAATATTTTCCCCTTCAGGCAGTCGCGCAAACCCGTGCCCGCCAGGTGACTGATAAGCGAAAGGTTGCCGCCCAGCAGCAGTCCTTCAGCCCGGCCTCCACGGCCGGCATCAGCACTGCCCCAGCTATAAGCATCAATACTGCTGAACAAAGCCTGCTTTAAGCTGTCCAGGCTCTCCGCCGATGTATCCACGGCAGCATAGTTAAGAGGCATCTCCCCGTGTATGCTTTTGATACCATAGCCGCAGTTAACAAAAAGATGCAGCACGGTAATATCGCTGTAGCCCACTATCCATTTGGGCTTTCGGCTGAAAGAGCTGAAATCCGTCCCCTCTATTATCCTCGACACACCGTAACCGCCCCTGGCACATATCACTGCATCAACGGACTCATCATCCAGGGCCCACTGCAGGTCGGCCAGCCTCTGAGCGTCAGTGCCGGCAAAGACACCGTGGCGTTCATACAGGTACCGGCCACGCACAATATTGAGTCCCCATAACTCCATAATACCGGCCGCCTTTTCCGTCAGCTCCCTGTTTACAAGTCCCGCCGGCGCAATAAGTGCCACCCTGCTGCCCTCACCCAGGGCAGGTGGTGTAATAATTTTCTGTATCATAATACAAATATATATTCTTTTTAAGGTAATAAGCCCCACAAAGCTTTAAACCCTGCGGCCTGAACCTGCTGCCGGGGTCGGGAACACCGGGGCAGTATCCCGTCACAGACTTAAACTACGCCCGCACACAGAAACCTGAGAGCAAATATTTTCTTATCTTTGCCCCTGTTTTTGCATCACTATAAAACAATCATCTCCAAGAAGAAAAATAATATGAAGAAACCAGCCAGACACCTTATCACCTCGGCCCTTCCTTATGCCAACGGTCCGCTGCATATAGGTCACCTCGCAGGGGTGTATGTGCCCTCCGATATTTATACAAGGTACCTCAGGATAAAAGGAGAGGATGTTATCTCCATCTGCGGCTCCGACGAGCATGGTGTGCCTATCACCCTTAAAGCCAGGAAGGAAGGCATCACACCGCAGGAGGTGGTCGATCAATACCACCAGCTCAACAAAAAGTCGTTCGAAGATTTTGGCATTGAGTTCGATATTTATTCAAGGACCAGCAATAAGATTCATTACGAAACGGCCTCTGACTTTTTCAGCACCCTGTACAAAAAGGGTGAATTTATCGAAAAGACCACAGAGCAGTATTACGATAATGAGGCGCAGTGCTTTCTGGCCGACAGGTATATCAGCGGCACATGTCCTCACTGCGGGAGCGACAGTGCTTACGGCGACCAGTGTGAGAGCTGCGGCACCTCGCTCAATGCCACCGACCTTATCAAGCCCCGCTCCATGGTCAGCGGCACCGAGCCGGTGATGAAAGAGACAAAGCACTGGTTCCTGCCACTGGATAAGTATGAGCCATGGCTTAAAAAATGGATACTGGAAGATCATAAGGAATGGAAGACCAATGTATACGGCCAGTGCAAGTCGTGGTTAGACCAGGGACTGCAGCCCAGGGCTGTGAGCCGCGACCTCGACTGGGGTGTGCCGGTGCCTGTTGAGGGGGCCGAAGGCAAGGTGCTGTACGTTTGGTTCGATGCCCCCATAGGTTATATCTCGGCCACACGCGAGCTCACTGACCGGTGGGAGCTTTACTGGAAAGACCCGGACACCAGGATGATACATTTTATAGGCAAGGACAATATCGTCTTCCACTGTATCGTCTTCCCCGCCATGCTGAAGGCAGAAGGATCATATATACTGCCTGACAACGTGCCGGCCAACGAGTTCCTTAACCTGGAGAATAATAAGATATCAACATCCCGTAACTGGGCCGTATGGCTGCATGAATACCTCGAGGAATTTCCCGGCGACCAGGATGTGCTGCGCTATGCCCTCTGCGCCAGTGCACCCGAGACCAAGGACAATGATTTTACATGGAAAGAATTCAGGAACAGGAATAATAATGAGCTGGTAGCCATCCTGGGCAATTTTGTCAACAGGGCCCTTATACTCACCAATAAATATTTTGACAGTCGCGTCCCTGCCAGGGCAGAGACTAACGAATATGACAGGGAGGTGCTGGACATTATGGCCCGGCAGAAAGACAAGGTGGCTGCCGCCCTCGACAGCTTCAGGTTCAGGGAAGCACTGAAGGAAGCAATGAACCTGGCAAGGCTGGGTAATAAGTACCTGGCCGACACCGAGCCGTGGAAAGTCATAAAAACAGACGAAGAGAGGGTCAGGACAATACTCAATATAGCACTGCAGATAACAGCCAGCCTGACCATAGTGCTGGATCCCTTCCTGCCCTTCTCCGTCAGGAAGCTCAGGGAATGGCTCAACATAGAAACGCTGCCCTGGGATATGGCCGGTCGCGATGACCTGCTCAGCGCGGGACATAAGACAGACAGGCCCGGCATGCTCTTCAGGAAGATAGAGGAGGAGGAAACGGACAGGCAGGTTCAGAAGCTTTTGCAAACAAAGGAAAAGAATGAAAGCACGATGAAAGAAGCTGTGCCGGTAAAGGAAAATATCAGTTATGACGACTTTGCCAGTCTTGATATACGCACAGCCACCATCACCGCTGCCGCAAGAGTGCCCAAAACAAAAAAACTGCTGCAGCTGACACTCGACACCGGCACAGACACCCGTACGGTGGTGGCCGGCATAGCCGAACATTTTGACCCGGAAGCTATCACAGGCACCCAGGTATCTGTTATCGTCAACCTGCAGCCACGGAAGATTAAAGGCATAGAGTCGCAGGGCATGATACTTATGGCAGAAGATGACAGCGGTAAGCTGGTATTTATGTCGCCCGCTGAGAAAGTAAGGAATGGTTGTATTATCAGGTAGCTGCTATTCTTTCCGGATACCCTGAAGAGTCACAAGAACCAGTCAATTAAAAAATAGCTGTGTTACCGGGGTAGCTGCTATTTCTTCCAGATCCAGATACCGTCGAAAGAGTCATCAATACGATATTTCTCTTCCATGGCTTCCTGCTTTGTGCCAAATGATGTGGCAGCAATCCTGAGATAGCCGTTACCTGCATTTATCAGCTCGGCATCGTAGCCTTTGCCTGACAGTTCCTTTAACATATGCCCGGCATTATCGCTGTCGCGGAAACTTCCCACCACAAGGTAATAAACACCTGCACCGCGTGTGCCGGCAGCAACGCTCTGCCCTGCAGCATCAGTATCCGTCTCAGCGCCGGCAGCATCAGCATTCAGCTCAGCAGCATCAGTATCCGTCTCAGCGCCCGCAGCATCAGCTTTATCGGCCTGCGTCATATTGGCAGCTGCCTGCTCCTTCTCCCCGGGTAAATCATCCTGTGCCCGGCGTGCCTCTTCAAACTCAATCTTCGCCAGGGGGTTAAGGCTTGCATCCGAACGGAAGAGATCCGTCTTCAGGGGTATTATGACCATGGCCAGTATAAAAGGTATAGCCACGGCTGCCCGCCATATTATTCTGCGCCTGCTGGCCAGCGCCACGGGATCCCTGTGGTGTCTGCCGGCAGCAAGACCGGCCCGGGCATAATCCTCAACAGGCTCCCTGGTAAAAGGCTCCAGCCCGTAAGAGTCGAGAAGAAAATTAATATCATTATCAGGCTCAAACTGCAGGCTGCCCTCATCATTAAGCCTGAGATGGCCTATCCCCGGCATATGAACACGCTCACCCTTCGACAGGGCAGTACGTATACCACTCACATACTCCTCCACCATACGCCTGGCAGCAGCATATCCAATACCTTTCTTTGCCGATATGCCCCCTATAAGCAGGCCATCGTTATTATCCAGGTTACTGTTAAAAGAGATAGCCTTCAGCGGTGGTGTGAAAGTATGGCTCTCCCTGTCTATCCCCGCAGGCTGGTAATTACCTATAAAGCCACCTAAACCGGGCAATATAACACAATCGTGGCTGAAAAGCATCTCCCTGATAAACGGACTAAGGTCTTTCATCTGATTAATTATTCATATTCGTTAAACGGGTCAGGCTAATATTTCTTTAAGGGATCCGCCGGATCCTGTCATCCCTTAAATGCAAATTTAATAAAAGTCGCGGATATTTATTTCATCTCAGCAAAGTAAATATTATCTTCGTTGTCCGGTCTCTGTAATATAAAAATGTGTGAAAAGGACATAAACCAGGCTGATGGCCGAACGGGGCGGACCCGGGAAGGAAATGACTAACCGGGACGAAGTTCTGAGAACATGGAATAATGATGCGGGCAGACCCGGGAAGGGAAATGGTGAAATAAAGCGGACCGGGCCGGGGGAAGGGAAATGACAAAACAGTCCGGGAGGTACAGGGAACGAAGTGAAAAAATGAAATAAACCTATGAAACGTCCATTAAAAAATCATCATGATTTTACATTAAGAGTATGATTATTTTTTAATGGTAAGTTCCATGTGGCCAATGAAATAAATAAAATATAATCACGTGAAAGATCTGAGAATGGTTGACCTTAAGGGTCAGTACGAGAAGATAAAGGGCGAGATCGACAAAGCCATACAGTCGGTGATCGACTCGGCAGCCTTTATCAGGGGTCCCGAAGTAACAATGTTCGAAGAGGAGCTGGCCTCCTACCTCGGGGTCAGGCATGTTATCAGCTGCGCCAACGGCACCGATGCGCTGCAGGTGGCATTGATGGCACTGGAACTCCAGCCGGGGGATGAGGTCATTACCACAGACTTCACCTTTATTGCCACCGCCGAGGTGATAACCCTGCTCGGACTCAAACCTGTCTTCGTGGAGCCCGCAGGCGACACCTTCAATATCGATCCCGCAGCCATAGAGAAAGCCATAGGTCCGCGTACAAAAGCCATACTGCCCGTTCACCTCTTCGGACAGACGGCCGAGATGGAAGAGATACTGAAGATAGCCCGCAAACATAAGCTTTTTGTCATTGAAGATGCGGCGCAGACCACCGGGGCTGAATATATCTTTTCCGACGGCACAAGGAAAAAGGCAGGCAGCATGGGAATTGCCGGCTGCACCTCCTTCTTCCCTTCCAAGAACCTGGCATGCTTTGGCGACGGCGGCGCCGTATTCACCAATGATGACGAGCTGGCAAAAATGATGCGCAGCATAGCAAACCATGGCAGCACAATAAAATATTACCATGACCATGTAGGCATCAACTCCAGGCTCGACACCCTGCAGGCAGCCATACTGAGGGTCAAGCTCAGGTACCTCGATGAGTATAACCTGTCGCGCCGCAACGCAGCCTCCTGGTATGACAGGCAGCTGAGCCTGGTGGAGCAGCTTGTCATACCGCTGCGCTCAGACAGCTCAACACATATATTCCACCAGTATACCATTAAGACAGACCCGCAGATAAGGGATGAGCTGAAAAAATACCTTGCCGGCAACAATATCCCCTCTATGATATATTACCCGGTGCCCATGCATAAGCAGAAGGCATACCGCTATCTCAAACTGGCAGATAAGGATTTCCCGCTGACAGAATCACTGTGCAGCTCCGTCCTCTCCCTGCCCATGCACACAGAGCTTAAAATAAGCCAGCTGCAGTATGTAAGCGATCATATTTACAGGTTTTTTGAAAAAAACACCAGCTCATGAATGCTTCTTTTGCCCACGAAACTACCAGGCTATGAATAATTATTTTACTAACGAAACTACAAGGCCATGAATGATTATTTTGCCCACGAAACAGCAGTGATAGATGAAGGATGCGAGATAGGTAAAGGCTGCCGCATATGGCATTTCTCGCATATCATGACCGGCGCCAGGCTGGGGGAGAAATGTAACCTTGGCCAGAACGTGGTTATATCGCCGGGCGTCATACTGGGCAATAATGTCAAAGTGCAGAATAATGTGTCGGTTTACACCGGCGTCATATGCGGGGATGATGTCTTCCTGGGTCCCTCAATGGTCTTCACCAATATAGTCAACCCCAGGAGCGCCGTGGTGCGTCGAGATACCTATGTTGAGACACGGGTGGGACGCGGAGCCAGCATAGGGGCCAATGCAACAATTATCTGTGGCAATGAAATAGGCAGCTACGCCTTTATAGGCGCCGGCGCCGTGGTCACCCGCGGGGTAAAACCTTATTCACTGGTACTGGGTAACCCGGCAAAGCACGTGGGATGGATGAGCCAGTACGGTCACAGGCTCAGCTTCGATGACAGCGGCCTGGCAGTTTGTCCGGAAAGCGGCGAGAGATACCGCCTCACCGGGGATATGGTTTCTAAAATTAATGATTAGCTTTAAAGCGTAAAGAAGGATCTATGAGTGATAAGTCAAAAAATTTCGGCCTGATAGGGGTGGCAGGCTATATAGCAGTGCGCCACCTGGCAGCTATCAGACAGACAGGTAACGAGCTGCTGGCCAGCCTCGACCCCTTCGACAGCGTGGGTGTCATAGACAGCTACTTTCCGGAAAGCGACTTTTTTGTTGAGTTTGAACGCTTTGACCGCCATTTCGAGAAGCTGAAAAGATCGGGGGTGATGATCGACTATGTAAGCATATGCTCACCCAACTACCTGCACGACTCCCATATACGCTTTGCCCTAAGGCACCAGGCCGATGCCATATGCGAGAAACCCATAGTCCTTAACCCATGGAATATTGATGCCTTGCAGGAGATAGAGAAAGAGACGGGCAGGAAGGTGTATACCGTGCTCCAGCTCAGGCTGCACCCTTCAATAACAGCCCTCAGGGAAAAGATAATGAAGGGTCCCAAAGACCGCAAGTATGATATAGACCTTACATATATCACCGGCAGGGGCAACTGGTATAATTTCTCCTGGAAAGGTAATATAAATAAATCAGGCGGTGTGGCCACCAATATAGGCATCCATTTCTTTGATATGCTGGGCTGGATCTTCGGCAACACACAGGAGAATTATGTGCATACGCTGCAGGAGAACAGGGCCGCCGGCTACCTCGAGCTGGAGAATGCAAGGGTAAGGTGGTTCCTGAGCATTGATCATGATGACCTGCCGGAGGATATAAAAAAGAAAGGACAGAGAACATACCGTTCTATTCGCGTGGAAGGCCAGGAGATAGAGTTCAGCGGAGGCTTTGCCGACCTGCATACCGAAACATACAGGGATATACTTGCCGGCAAAGGCTTCGGCCTCGACCAGGCACGCAACTCCGTTGAAACAGTATATAATATACGTAACGCAGTACCACAGGCAGGAAAGGGGGAGATACATCCTTTTGCTGCCGGGCATATTTAATATATTTGCGGCAACGGTACCTGCCCGTAGCAGGTGCAGGATGCCGCCGGAACTTTTTAATAAAAACTGATGAACAAGAAACTGATTGAGGGAAAAGCAAAACTGTCGGTAACAGGACTCGGATATGTAGGACTGCCCATAGCCCTTGAATTTGCAAAGAAGATAAGCGTGATAGCCTTCGATATAAACCCGGAAAGGGTGGAAAGCATGAAAAAGGGGATAGACCCCAGCAATGAGCTGCCCCCGGAGGCTTTTGACAATACGGATATACTCTTCACCTCCAGGCCTGAAGACCTGAAGGATGCAAGCTTCCATATAATAGCAGTGCCCACACCCACCAACAAGAATAAGCTGCCCGACCTGGGTCCAGTGCTGGCAGCCTCCGAAACGGTGGGCTCCATACTGAAGAAAGGTGATTACGTGGTTTACGAGTCAACAGTCTATCCCGGCTGCACGGAGGAGGACTGCGTGCCAGTGCTCGAGAAAGTATCATCGCTGCGCTACCGCGACGATTTTAAGGTGGGCTTCTCACCCGAGAGGATTAATCCCGGCGACAAAGTCAATACCCTGACATCAATAGTGAAGGTTACCAGCGGCTGCGACCCTGCAGCGGGCGAAGAGATAGCCAGGACATACGAGATGATAATAGAAGCAGGGGTGCACAGGGCCAGCTCCATAAAGGTGGCCGAAGCATCCAAGATCATTGAGAACACACAGAGGGATATAAATATAGCCTTTATGAATGAGCTGTCTATTATATTCAATAAGATGGACATTAACACCTACGAGGTGCTGGAGGCAGCAGGCACAAAATGGAATTTCCTGAAATTTTATCCCGGACTGGTAGGTGGTCACTGCATAGGAGTGGATCCCTATTACCTGTCCTACAAGGCCAAGGAGCTGGGCTACCATCCCCAGATGATAGATTCGGGCCGCTTTGTTAACGACAGCATGGGCAGGTACGTGGGTAAGCAGACGGTGAAAAAGATAATAGCAGCATCCAAAGGACCCAAAGGGGCCAGGGCCCTGATCATGGGTATCACCTTCAAGGAGAATGTGGCAGATATAAGAAACTCAAAGGTGGTGGATGTGATAAAGGAGCTGCTCGATTTCGGTCTTAAGGTCGATATAGTGGACCCCAACGCTGATGCAGGCGAGGTAAGAAAAGAGTACGGTCTTGAAATGCAGAAGGGTCCCTCGGGACGCTATGATGCCGTTATAGTGGCAGTAAACCATGAACCCTACCTGCAGCTCACAGAGGATTATTTCAAAGGCCTGCTGACAGATAACGGCATACTGGTGGATATAAAAGGCATATACAGGGATAGGATCAAAGAGCTCACGTACTGGAGCTTATAGCTTATGAACCGGGCATTAACCGGGAGAAGCTATCTCATGAACGAAGTGAATAAAATTTTAAAGGCATGAAGAAAAAAGTGCTGGTAACAGGTGGTACCGGCTATATCGGTTCCCACACAGTGGTCGAACTGCAGAAAGAAGGTTACGATGTATTTATCATTGACAACCTCTCCAACTCGGATGAAAAGGTGCTGGATGGCATCACCGCCATCACTGGCAAAAAACCGGTGTTTGAACAGATAGACCTCTGTAATTTCGACCGGTTGCAGGCCTTTATCACCTTTAACCCCGATATCGAGGCTGTCATCCATTTTGCAGCACTGAAAGCCGTAGGCGAGTCGGTGGAGAAACCACTGCTGTACTATTATAATAATATAAACTCACTCATGAACCTGGTACAGTGCATGAAGGATTTCAATATACCCTCCATGGTCTTCTCCTCATCATGCACCGTATATGGACAGCCTGATAAATTACCCGTCCGGGAAGATTCGCCCGTCAAACAGGCCGAATCGCCCTACGGCAATACAAAAAAGATGGGCGAGGATATTATCAGGGATACAGCCAATGCCTGCAAGCCAATGAGAGCCGTATCACTGCGCTATTTTAACCCTATCGGTGCACACCCTTCAGCCCTTATAGGCGAACTGCCCACGGGTGTCCCTGAAAACCTGGTGCCTTATATAACACAGACAGCAGCAGGAATAAGGGATGAACTGAAGGTTTTTGGCGATGACTATGATACGCCTGACGGATCGGCTATACGCGATTACCTGCATGTTGTAGACCTGGCCCGGGCCCATGTTACTGCGCTGAACAGGCTTATTGAAAAGAATAACAAGGATGATTATGAGGTTTTTAACCTGGGTACCGGTAAGGGCGTATCGGTATTTGAAGCCATAAAATCCTTTGAAGGTGTAACGGGCGAAAAGCTTAATTACCGTGTAACAGGACGCCGTCCCGGCGACATTGAAAAGATATGGGCCGATGCCTCCCTGGCAAACAAAGAGCTGGGATGGTCAGCGAAACTATCACTTGATGATGCCATGAGATCGGCCTGGGACTGGCAAAAAAAATTAGACAGGAAATAAATATAATATAAAATCCAGGTATAAAACGACCATGAACCGGGCTTGCGAGCTCATGAAGTAATTTTAAAAAGATGAAAAGAACAATACTGATAACCGGGGGTGCCGGCTTTATAGGCTCTCATGTAGTCCGCCATTTCGTTAATAAATACCCTTCTTACCTTATCGTCAACGCAGACAAGCTGACATACGCGGGTAACCTTCTTAACCTTACTGATATAGAAAAAGCAGATAAC
>JBKHBA010000015.1:0-17889 GCA_046542595.1 Bacteroidales bacterium
CTACCTCCTTATACAACCATGGGATATGCTGATGAAAGTGGGAGTTTTATTAATAAAGCGAACGGTTTAAAATATATTAAGAGCGATCATATAGTAGGGGGCATCGAATATTTGCCTACGGAGTCAATACAGCTCACTGTTGAAGGTTTTTATAAGAAATATTCTGATTATCCTTTTTCAGTAAGTGATTCTGTACCCCTGGCCAGCAAGAGTGCTGATTTTGGCACATTTGGAGATGAGGAGGTAGTGTCTGTTTCAGAAGGCCGTGCATACGGACTGGAATTACTGGGTCGTATAAAAAACTTTAAGAATACCAACCTGGTTCTTTCCTATACTTTTGTAAGGAGTGAATTTAAGGATAAGCAGGGTAATTCTATACCCAGCTCATGGGATAATAAACACCTGCTTAACCTGACTGCAACGCTTAAGTTCAAAACGGATTGGGAGGCAGGTCTCAAATGGCGCTTTATAGGTGGTTCTCCCTATACCCCATGGGATCTTGAAAGATCATCATACATTCAGGCCTGGGATATACAGGGGCGGGGTTATCTTGATTATTCGCTTTATAATTCAGAAAGACTGCGGTCATTCCACCAGCTTGATATAAGGATCGATAAATCATTTTTCTTTGACAGCTGGACCCTGGTGGTTTATGGAGATGTTCAGAATGTATATAATTTCCAGGCCGACCAGCCTCCCATACTGGTCAGGGAGACAGATGAGAATGATAATGCTGTCAGGGATCCGGATAATACGGACAGATACCTGTTAAAATTTATTGAAGGAAGTGCCGGCACTGTTCTCCCCACGGTAGGTATAATTATTGAATTTTAATTTAGCAATCACGTGAAACGTCCATTAAAAAATCATCATTACTTCACATTAAGAGTATGATTGTTTTTTAATGGTAAGTTCCATGTGGCCAATGAAATAAATAAAATATAATCACGTGAAAAAGCTTCTTATATTATTCTTTATAGTATCTGTTTCATCCGCCTGTTCGGTGAAAAAGCAAAACAAAGGAACAGATGTTGGTGAAGAAATTTATTATTTTACTCAGAATGAAGACAGCAGCGGTCAGTGGATAACAGTTGAACTTAAGGCCGGGGAATCCTTTTATTATCCGCTGATGGCAGTATGGATTGAAGATATTGAGGGTAATTGTATACAGACCCTCTTTGTGCCCGAATCTGTAGCCACTTCAGTATTCAGATATGGCGAAGAAGAGGACGGGCAATGGACGGAGGGTGTCAGATATGCCGGCAGTGTATCCTTACCGTTCTGTGAATAATGATATTACCTTGAGTCGATCAGAATCTTTTTTACCGTACGTGTCCTGTCCTCGTACTGAATTGTTACCAGGTATATCCCCTTTTGTACTTCAGGAAAACTTATTTCCGCACGCTTACGCGGATACCTGAATTTCTCCCTTTTTGTTTCCTGGCCTATAATATTTGTGAGCCTGACAAAGATGAATTCTTTATCACTCGTTATTGTAAAGCGGTTATTAACTACCGGAACCGGGAATATCTTTGTATTTGCATCTTCATCTTCAGGCTTAGTAATTATGGTGTCTTTTTCCTCCGCGACATTATTACCGGCATTGTTCTGCCCTGATGCCAGGCCTGACACCATAATTAATAATATACAGAGGAATAATATACGCATTAGCTGTCAGGTTTTTAAGGTTTATACGCAAATAACATGCTAAAGATACAAATAATTAATTGTTTGGCCCTTTCATCAGCTTAATTGCCCGTTCAAGGTCTTCGGGACTGTCCACACCAATGCTTTCCCATTCGGTCAGCCTGCATTTAATGCTGTAACCGTTTTCCAGCCACCTGTTTTGTTCAAGGGCTTCTGCTTTTTCAAGGCTTGATGGCTTTAGCCGGCTTATATTGTCAAGTATTTCTGCCCTGTATGCATACAGGCCCAGGTGTTTATAAAAGGCATGATATGAAAGCCATTTTTCTTTCTCTGCACCCCGGACATACGGGATAGCTGTGCGGCTGAAATAGAGGGCAAATTTTTTCTTATCCGTTATCACTTTTACCTGGTTGGGATCGTTTAATGATTTCCAGTCGCTGATCTTTATTACCAGGCTTGATATCTCCACCGTTTCATCATCAAAACAGGAAGCCACATCTTTTATCTGTTCGGGTTTAATGAATGGTTCATCACCCTGTATATTTATAATAATACCGGGGTTTATGTTATACCTGTCCCTTATTATACCCAGGGCCTCGGCACACCTGTCTGTGCCGCTCCTGTGCAGCGGAGAAGTCATTATTGCTTCACCGCCGAAATTTTTAACAGCATCAAATATGCGTTTATCATCGGTGGCAACAAATACCTTCTCCAATGCCTGTGATGCACGCCTGTATACATGCTCAATCATGCTTGTCCCTTCTATTACCGCCAGGGGTTTGCCCGGGAACCTGGTTGATGCAAAGCGTGCCGGTATTATTCCAACTTGTATCATATCAAACAATTTAATTCACAGCTAATTTACAAAAAATCAATTTTTCAATGTTTTAAAAAAAGATTAATTTCGCATGAATGATAGTTAGATTATGAAAGAGTTACAGGGAATAAAGCAAAGGTTCGGAATTATAGGCAATTACGTGGGTCTTAACAGGGCGATTGATATAGCCTTGCAGGTTGCACCCACTGATCTTTCCGTTCTTATTTCAGGTGAAAGCGGAACGGGCAAGGAGATATTTCCGCAGATTATACATCATCATAGTAAACGTAAGCATGGACCTTATATAGCAGTAAACTGCGGGGCCATACCTGAGGGGACGATAGATTCTGAATTATTCGGTCATGAGAAAGGTTCTTTTACCGGTGCTACAGACAGCCGTAAAGGCTATTTTGAGGTGGCAAACGGGGGAACTATTTTTCTTGATGAGGTCTCCGAACTGCCCCTTTCAACACAGGTAAGACTGCTGAGGGTGCTTGAGTCAGGCGAATTTATCAGGGTTGGATCTTCAAAAGTACAGAAGACAGATGTAAGGGTTATTGCCGCTACGAATATTGATATTGCCCGGTCTATACAGGAGGGTAAATTCAGGGAAGATCTTTTTTACCGTCTTAATACGGTTCCGGTACAAATACCACCCCTCAAAGAAAGGGGTGATGATATTTTGTTGCTTTTCAGGAAGTTTGCCCTCGACTTTGCAGAGAAGTACCGTATGCCTTCGGTTAAACTGACCGAGGATGCACGCCAGATGCTGACCTCATATTCATGGCCCGGTAATGTGAGACAGCTGAAGAATATTACCGAACAGATATCTATTATCGAAGGGGCAAGGGAGATAAATGCCGGGATATTGAAAGGGTATCTCCCTGATTATGGCAGGGAAAAGTTTCCGGCAGTGATAAGGAGGGAGGCAGGCAGTTCTTTTTCGTCAGAGAGAGAGATACTGTATAAGATACTCTTTGATATGAAGAATGATGTGAATGACCTGAAAAAGCTTGTGCTTGACATGCTGAGGGACGGCCCTTCATCACTGCAGATCAGTGATCATAACTCCGGGGTCATTCAGCGTTTATATGATGAGGCAACCGGGAAGGATATACCGGGCAGGGAGAGTGCTGAACGGGACGCAGAGGGTCTGAAATACAAGCCCGGTAAAAGAGAAGAGCAGATCCAGGACACCGAGGAGATAGTGGAGGAGTCACTGTCGCTTGTTGATAAAGAGATAGAACTGATAAACAAGGCCCTGGAAAAATACAAGGGTAAAAGAAAGCTTGCGGCAGAGGAGCTGGGTATCTCTGAAAGAACGCTTTACAGAAAAATAAAGGAATATGGTATTGATCTTTAAATATATTTACTCATCACTGGCAGTGAGACCGGTAATTATCCCGCTTTTTGTATTCCTTATCCTCACAGGGTCAGGATGCACTGTCAACTATTCCATGAGCGGGGCAAGTATATCACCCGCCATACAAACCATTAGCATTGATTATTTTGAGAACAGGTCCAACCTGGTGCAGCCCGGACTGAGTCAGTATATAACTGATCAACTTGTTGACAAATGCAGGGCACAGACGAACCTTGACTTTGTTAATGAGGCTGGAGATGTCAGCTTTGACGGTGAGATAGTGAACTACAGGAATGCCCCGCTTACTGTTTCAGGCGATGCACAGGCTGCAATGAACAGGTTTACAATAGGTGTCAGGGTAATCTTTACCAATAGTGTGGAGCCGGATTTCAGCTATGAACAAACATTTAGCAGGTATGAAGATTATGACAGCTCAAAAGAGCTGAGCCAGGTGGAACAGGAACTGACAGAAAAGATAGTGGAACAGATAATAGAAGATATCTTTAATGCGGCATTCGTGAACTGGTAATATGAACAAATCAGAATTTATAAATATTATCAAAGAACGTAAGGTGCTGTCCGATAGCGAGTATAACGACATAGCAAGGATCAGCGGAAACTATCCTTATTTCCAGACGGCCCGGGTATTATTATTAAATTCATTATATAAAAACGATGATATTGAATTTACGGATAAGCTGAAAGACGCAGCTATCTTTATCGCTGACAGGGAGGTGCTTTACCAGCTGCTGAATGATAAGATCATATTTTCAGCTGCAGTTGATAAGGCGGAATTAAATGGCCAGGGAGTTGCGGAAGAAGAAGCAGGGCTCAGAGATGAAAGGGATGAAGAACCCGGAGTTGCAGATGATCATGTCAGCCAGTCGGAAGAACCTGTTGATGATCATGTCAGCCAGTCGGAAGAACCCGCAGATGAGTTGATGGGTGAAAAAGCTGCAGAAGAATCTGAAAAGGAGGGAACACAGGGAAGCAATGAAGTGAGTAGCGGAAGAGAGACAGCACGGTATGAGCCGGTGAGCGGCCGGTCGCGTGAAGAACTGAAAAGGGAGATACAGAACCGCCTGGATGAGATAAGCGGTGAAAGCCTCCTGCAGCTGGATGGTAATGCAGAAGAAGGAGAGGATGCCGGGGATGGAAATGAAGGGGATGATACAGGTAATGACAGACCGGATAATGATGAATTGCTGGATCTTGATCTTGATGATAAAGGGCAGGGTGGTGTGGAAGACAGGCAGGATAAAGATCAAAATAGTTTTATTGATGATGATGAGCTGGTTGAACGGTTTATTAATTCAAACCCAAGGATAGAGCCACGCAAAGAAATGGATTACACGGATAATGAGGATATCCAGACCCCGAAAAAAGATGAGCCTGCAGAGCTTATCACAGAAACACTTGCAAGTATCTACCTTTCTCAGGGTTACTACACAAAGGCTATAAACATTTATGAAAGATTAAGTTTGAAATATCCGGAAAAAAGTACTTACTTTGCGACGCAAATAGAAAAGGTAAGAGAGATTATTTCCAAAAACTGAAATTGATGGGTATATATATTTTTATATCAGTAATAGTGATCATAGCCTGTATACTACAGGTTTTGATAGTGTTGGTTCAGAATTCCAAGGGAGGCGGGCTGGCTGCTAATTTCACATCAACCGGCCAGTCAATGGGGGTAAGAAAAACAGCTGATTTTCTTGAGAAAGCAACATGGACCCTGGCCGTCATCATCCTGGTGCTGAGTATTGCCGCTACGGCAGCCATACCTCATGGTGTTGAGGAAGAATCATCAAGAATACAGGACCAGATAGATAATGCCGCTGATCCCACAGCCATACCCAACCTTCCCACTGCTATACCTGATCAGGGAGGGGAAGAAGAAGAGCAGGAGTAAGGGACTGTTAAAGTATATAAAAATGTCAGTTTGTCATCAAACTGACATTTTTTTTGCAATATTGACTTATTAAATACTAAAAAACGGCCTGGAAATCATTTGGCACAGATTCTGTAAAAGAAGGGTGTCGGTAAATTTAATGTTTAACCAATTAACTAAATAAAATGGCAGAATTAAAAGGTAAAATATTAGCAGGTAAAGTGCTTGTTAAGCCTCATGAGGCTGAGGAAAAAACCTCCAGTGGTATCATTATCCCTGACAGTGCAAAGGAAAAACCGCAGGAGGGTAAGGTAGTACTTGTAGGTGCAGCTAAAAAAGATGAAGAGATGGAAGTAAAACCCGGGGATACAGTGCTCTATGGTAAATATGCCGGTCAGGAGCTGAATATTGACGGTGAAGACTATTTACTGATGTCTCAGACAGATATTTTATACATAGCATAAAAACGTAATAACTTAAACTAACTGATATGGCAAAGAAGATTAAATTTGATATTGAAGCACGTAACCTTCTCAAGGATGGTGTTGACCAGCTCGCTAACACCGTAAAGGTGACGCTTGGCCCCAGGGGGCGCAACGTGGTACTTGAGAAGAAGTTCGGAGCACCGCAGATAAGCAAAGATGGTGTTACCGTTGCCAAGGAGATTGAACTTGAAGATCCTTTTGCGAATATGGGAGCACAGATGGTTAAGGAGGTTGCTTCCAAAACAGGTGATGATGCAGGTGATGGTACAACTACGGCAACTGTTCTTGCCCAGTCTATTATTAATGTAGGCCTTAAGAATGTTACCGCGGGTGCTAATCCCATGGAATTGAAAAGAGGTATAGATAAGGCTGTTAGCGAGGTTGTGAAGCATATCGCCGGGCAGGCAAAGGTTGTGGGTGATGATCTGAACAAGATTGAGCAGGTTGCCCGTATCTCTGCAAATAATGATGAGGAGATAGGCAAGCTTATAGCTGAAGCTATGGGCAAGGTCAAGAAAGAAGGGGTGATAACTGTTGAAGAGGCAAAGGGTACCGAAACAACCGTAGAGATAGTGGAAGGTATGCAGTTTGACCGTGGTTATATATCTCCTTATTTTGTTACAGATGCAGAGAAGATGGAGGCTGACCTGGAAAATCCTTATGTCCTTATCCATGACAAGAAGATATCAACAATGAAAGACCTGCTTCCAATCCTGGAAACAACAGCCCAGAACGGAAGGCCCCTGATGATAATAGCAGAAGATGTGGAAGGTGAGGCTCTTGCAACACTGGTTGTCAACCGCCTTAGAGGTTCATTGAAGGTATGTGCTGTTAAAGCACCCGGCTTTGGAGACAGGAGAAAGGAAATGCTTGAAGATATTGCCATACTGACAGGAGGAACTGTTATCTCAGAAGAGAAAGGTCTCAAGCTGGAAAACACCACACTGGAAATGCTTGGTCAGGCAGAGAAAATTTCTGTTGATAAGGAGAATACTACCATAGTCAATGGTTCTGGAGGAAGCGATGCAATTGAGGCTCGCGTAAACCAGATAAAGAAGCAGATATCAACAAGTACTTCGGATTACGATAAGGAGAAACTGCAGGAAAGACTTGCCAAGCTCGCCGGTGGTGTGGCCGTTCTCTATATCGGTGCTGCCTCAGAGGTGGAGATGAAGGAGAAAAAAGACAGGGTTGACGATGCACTCAGTGCAACACGTGCCGCAGTGGAAGAAGGAATAGTACCCGGCGGAGGCGTTGCTTATATACGTGCAATGGCTTCTCTCGAAAAGCTGAAAGGTGATAATGAAGATCAGACCACAGGTATTGGTATAGTAAAGCGTGCTATTGAAGAGCCACTGCGCCAGATAGTCTTTAACTCAGGCAAAGAAGGTGCTGTTATTGCCCAGGCCGTAAAAGAAGGTAAGGATGATTTCGGATATAACGCGCGAATTGATAAGTTTGAAAACCTGTATGAATCAGGTGTTATAGATCCTGCCAAGGTGGTGAGGATTGCCCTTGAGAATGCAGCATCCATAGCAGGTATGTTCCTGACAACGGAAGCGGTAGTGATTGAGGAAAAAGAAGATGAACCAATGCCAAACCCGGGAGCTATGGGTGGAGGCGGAATGCCGGGCATGATGTAATAAATGTGGATGATAATCCGCATTAATTTAGCCTTAAAGAATATCCTTAGACAGGATCAGTATATGATATAAGAGCCGGTGGAGAACCGGCTCTTTTTTTAAGTATACCGGGCAGTTGAGATTAGTCAATTCGTCTCCTGATTGTCAACTAATAATTATATATTTGCGCTTAATGTGAGGAATGATCTGAAGTGATGAAGAATATACGAAATTTTTGCATAATAGCTCATATTGACCATGGTAAAAGCACCCTTGCTGACCGGCTGCTTGATATGACAGATACACTTACCCTGAGGGAGAGGAAAGAGCAGGTGCTGGATAATATGGACCTGGAAAGGGAGAGAGGTATAACCATAAAGAGCCATGCTATACAGATGAAGTATAAATATGAAGGTTCTGAATATATCCTTAATCTTATAGATACCCCGGGACATGTGGATTTTTCATACGAGGTGTCAAGGTCTATAGCAGCATGCGAAGGTGCATTGCTTGTTGTGGATGCCACCCAGGGCATACAGGCGCAAACAATATCCAACCTGTATATGGCTATTGATCATGACCTGGAGGTTATACCGGTACTGAATAAGATGGATATGCAAAGCGCAATGCCTGATGAGGTTAAAGACCAGATTGTTGACCTGATAGGATGCGATAGGGACAGTATACTGGAGGTAAGTGCCAAAACAGGCGCAGGTATAGATGTGATACTGCAAAAAATAATAGGATTGATACCTTCCCCTGCCGGCGACCCGGAAGCACCCCTGCAGGCCCTTATTTTTGATTCGGTGTATAACTCGTTCAGGGGAATAATTGCTTACTTCAGGATAATGAATGGAACCCTTAAGAAGGGTGATATGGTGAAATTTTATAATACCGGCAAGGAATATGATGCTGATGAGATAGGGGTTTTGAAGATGAAACAGGAGCCGAGGAAAGCCTTGAGTGCCGGTGATGTAGGTTATATTATCTCCGGCATAAAGGAATCAAGCGAGGTTAAAGTAGGGGATACCATAACTCATCGCGACAGGCCATGTGAAAAAGGGATCTCCGGCTTCGAAGATGTTAAACCAATGGTTTTTGCCGGCATATACCCCGTTGATGCCGACGATTATGAAGATTTGCGTGCCTCAATGGAAAGGCTGCAGTTAAATGATGCTGCTTTGTCATTTATTCCAGAATCATCAGCGGCACTGGGCTTTGGTTTCAGATGTGGCTTCCTGGGTTTATTACATATGGAGATTATACAGGAGCGGCTGGACAGGGAGTTTGATATGGATGTGATAACCACCGTGCCCAATGTATCATATGATGTTTATACCACATCAGGTGAAAAGCAGGAGGTACATAATCCATCAGGACTGCCATCAGTGACATATATTGAAAGGATAGAGGAGCCCTATATTATAGCACGGATAATAACAAAATCAGATTATGTCGGTAATATTATGACCTTATGCATAGAAAAGCGCGGTACGTTTAAAAACCAGGTTTACCTGACCACTGACAGGGTTGAAATCACCTTTGAACTACCCCTTGCTGAAATAGTCTTTGATTTTTATGATAAGCTCAAAAGTCTGTCAAGAGGTTATGCTTCCTTTGATTATTATTATTCATCTTATAAAAAAGCAGACCTGGTAAGGCTTGATATACTCCTGAACGGGGAGATGGTTGATGCCCTGTCTACCCTTATCTTCCGCGGACATTCATATGACTTTGGCAGGAGGATGTGTGAAAAACTTAAAGAGCTGATTCCCAGGCAGCAGTTTGACATTGCCATACAGGCAGCAATAGGGGCTAAAATCATTGCCCGTGAAACGGTTAAAGCTGTCAGAAAAGATGTTACAGCAAAGTGTTATGGAGGAGATATAACAAGAAAAAGAAAGCTGCTTGAGAAGCAGAAAAAGGGAAAGAAAAGAATGCGGCAGGTAGGTAATGTGGAAGTGCCGCAGCAGGCATTTCTTGCTGTACTTAAAATGGATTAACAGTATTTTTTGTTTTTATAAAAAAATCATTACTTTCGAAATGTTAAAAATGTGTTAAGATATTCTAAAATATACCTTAACCCTCAAATCTAACCTAAGCTATGCCCCTTTTGATCCGTTCAAAGGGGGTTTTTTTCACTACTCACAAAGAAGCTTGTATCCTTTGCCATGTACATTGAGAATGGTGACAGACGGATCGGTTTTCAGGTATTTGCGCAGCTTGGTTATATATACATCCATGCTCCTGGCATTGAAATAATTATCATCAATCCATATGGTACGCAACGCATAATTTCTTTCCAGCACTTCATTTTTATTCTTGCAGAGAAGCTTGAGTAGCTCTGACTCCTTGGTTGTAAGCTTGTGCTGGCCTTCATCGGAGACAAGTAACTGTTTGAGGGGATAAAAAGTGAATTTGCCCAGGGCATACTCATCAGCGTCGGTGTCAGTATATGTGCGGGTTCTCCTTAATATGGCTTCTATCCTGTATAAGAGTTCTTCCATTGAAAAAGGCTTGGTTATATAATCATCAGCGCCGGCAGTAAAACCTTCTATCTTGTCCTTGTCAAGCGATTTGGCGGTGAGGAAGATAACCGGTATATCCTTTTCTATCTTTCTTATTTTTCTTGCAAGACTGATGCCGTCAATTTCCGGGAGCATAATATCAAGAAGGCAGATATCAAAAGTCTCCGAACTAAAGCTGTCAAGAGCTTTCTGTCCATCAGTAAGGTGAACTACCGTGTACTTTTTTGCCTCCAGGTAATCGGTAAGTACGGTTCCCAGGTTGGTATCGTCTTCAGCCAGTAGTATTTTTGCCATGATCAATTATTTTTTGGAAAGCTGATATCAAAACGTGTACCTTTATTAAGCTGACTATGGACTGTAATATGGCCGTTATGTTTATCAACTATTTTTTTTACATAATTAAGGCCCAGTCCGAATCCTTTCACATTATGGACATTACCGGTAGGCACCCTGTAAAACTTGTCGAATATTCTGCCGATATCATCTTTCCTGATACCTATTCCCTTATCTGATATTGAAACAGTCAGTTTTTCCTTATCATCATAAGTTTTTACCATTATTTCCGGCCGGCCCGTTGAATATTTTATTGCATTGTCAAGCAGGTTGGATATCATGTTAAATATGTGTGTTTCATCCAGTATCAGTCCTGTATCCTGAGCATTTAACTCTTTATTCAGTCTGCCATCTGAATCAGATATCTGTAACCTGAAGTTATCTATAGCATTATTAATTATCCTGTGTATATCGGTTTTAATCATTTTCAGTTTCATCGTGCCCTTATCAAAGGCCGAGGCCTGAAGGACTTTTTCCACCTGGTATTTTAGTCTTATTGATTCATCGCTAAGTATGCCGGCGATCTTTTCAAGGTTTTTATTATCAGGGGGTATACTGCTGTCACCTATCATCTGGGAAGCAAGTGATATTGTGGATATTGGTGTTTTTAATTCATGTGTCATATTATTTATAAAATCATTGCGAATCTCCGATATCCTCTTCTGCCTCAGGATAATCATCATATTACCTACTGAGAATATAATAAGGGCGAGAGTAACAATTATAGAAGACACACCCATAAAACCCACCTGTTTGAAGAAAAAGTTTTTCTCCCTGGGGAAGTAAAGATAAATCATATTCTGCCCGGGTACAGGATCATTAGGAAACAGCTGCCTCATATATTTATTGGCGTCAGAGCCCATATTGAAGCCTTCTGTGCTGTATACCTTATCACCGGAAGATGTGATGGCAAATTCATAATCAAGGGATATACCAAGCCTTGTCAGTGTCTGGTTAATCTGATCGTTAATTCTTTCAGGGTTTATGCGCTCAGCAAGGTCAGGGGTATCGGAAATGATCTTACCCATTATGCTTTCGAGCATCACGGTTTTATTGTTTATCCTGTCGCTTATCCCGGCTCTCAGGCTCTCTGAGGATAGCTCCGGTATCTCTTCTTCAGGATAAAAAAACTCGTCGTCCGGGTAAAAGAGTATCTTCTGGCCCTCCTTGCTTATTGTAAGAGAAGCAATGGCATTATCATTTTCTTCCGGCTTTGTAATATCAGTTTGTGAACTGTATTCCTGCAGCTGCCTGGCAAGAGCGGATTGTGATGGAACAATGGCAACAACTGAATCAACAAGGGGCATGTCAATCTCTTCTACTATCCTTTCTATAGTTTCCTGCTGTTCCATGTCAAGCACCACCGCGGTAAGAGCATTATTTACGTACACTCTGAACTGCTGGTTCTTAACTTCGATTGAATTATTGATCCAGTAAATCTGGATCAGGATAAGTCCTGTAAGTACTATCGAAATTATTACAGCAAGTATTAGTATTGTTTGCTTCTTCATCCTGTCATCAACCTCCCTATGATACTCTGTATTATATTAGTCACAACTATAATACAAAAATATTTCTTAAAAGTAACATTAAGAGTTTTTTAACTAAATTTAACGTGATAATAATATTATTGTCAGGCATTCATAATCCTATGGCACGGCATTTGTTTTTTTAACTATCAGTAAAAAAAGTTCTTTAGAAAATAGTGGTTATAAAAACCTGTAATATTAAAAATTGGCACGGTGTTTGCTATTTATTTAGTGAGGTTTTTTTCATAGGTTAGATTAGTTAGTTTTTGGGTTAAAACAGAGACACGGAGGTGAGCAATCACCTCCTTATCTTAAAACCCGTTAAACGCTTTTCATAACTTAGGTTTTAGGTTTTAGGGTTAGTTAGGAATGAGCGGATATGCTAATATTCGCTCATTTTTTTGTTATGGGGATGCCTAATTTCCTGGATGTGTAGTATAAGTGCTTAAGTATGATTTTTGAGCCTGTACGGTTTATCCAGTTAAGGTTAATTGTTTCCCTTTTGCCATCCCCGGTTATGATAGTTGCTTTTCGCAGATTATACTGTATAATTATTTCTTTAACTTCAGACCAGTTGTGGCTTCTGTGTTTTGAAAACAGCAGGCCGAAGCGGTATGCTATTTTATCATTGTCAATATTGAAATAATGATCTTCCTTCTTAAGGGAAGCCAGTGAGGCTACAAAAAATATAAACGCGGATATGGCAGAAAGAACTACTATCAATCCAGCTGTGACAGTTGTGTCATGCTTAAAAAGTTTGAGATAGAGGCTCCATATTGTGCCGCTCAGAAAGAGGAGACCTATTGCCCATAACAGAATTTTCCTGCTTTTAGAAAATTCGTTTTTTGAGAGGTTAAGATTTAAGTTTTCCATTTTCAGGGTATTATTTGTAAGACTGAATTTTCCAGTTGCTTGCTTGTATCCAGCACAAAAACAGCTGTTATTTCCCCTATATTCCTGATCTTCTTTATTAATTTATCCCCGGCATCATTGTCCGTAACACCCTTTATTATCAGTACATAATCGAGTGCAGGCAGTTTGCCGAACAGCTTCTCCCTGCCTGAATTATTACTTATCAGATCATAGGATATATCACTATAGTCTGAAACAGATGTGAACCTTGAGAATTGAGTTTCCTTTTTATCAGTGGATTTTACAACAGGGTTACTGTTTTTCAGTTTGAGTCCCAGTTCCCTGTTCATAATTAATGATATCCTGTAGTCGGCTTCCGCGGAAACGATGCCGATATACCGGTCTGAGTCTTCATTACCAACACTAAGCTTATGTCTGATCTTTCTTGCCGACGATTTCATATTACGATTTCTCCCCGAAGCTCAGCTTTGGTGAGCCTGTAGCCCAGCTAAGCCAACCTTCGATTAATTGTTTATTTTATTTGTGCTCGCTAACCCCAAACATGACATCGGGGAAGCGAACCTGCGAGCCCGGCAAAGCCAACCGGGTTTCCCGGCTCAGCGCAACTAGTGCGTTATCGTAACTCAAATGTCAAATAAAGGTAGTAAAAATCCTGGATTAACGTATGAATCCTGTTTTATTGATTTTCTTCACAGCCTGCAGTGAAGCTTTTTGCTCGGCTTCCTTTTTTGATGAGCCTGTACCTTCACCATATACTTCGTGGTCAATCCGGAGCACTGTAGCGAACAGGTATTTTTTTTCATTAAAATCATAGTCTTCAGTATAATTGAAGCTGATCTGCTTTTGCAGTTTTTGTCCCCACTCGAATATCTGGCTTTTATAATCGGTTTCTGTATTTATTACGCTGGTAATTTCAGTATTGCCGTTAAAAATGTTTCTGATAATGAATTCCCTGGTCTTCCGGTATCCCTTGTCAATAAAAACAGCACCTATCAGTGCCTCGAGTGCATCTCCGAAGATATTTGTTGAAGACAGCCTGTTTCCGACATTGCTTATTAACAACTTATCTATGCCCATGGCCATGGCCATGTTATTGAGAGTATTCCTGTTTGCGAGCCGTGACCTCAGTTTTGTCAGCTTACCCTCGGCAGATCCCGGGTAATACTTATACAGGTATTCGGAGATGACAGCATCAAGGATGGCATCGCCAAGAAACTCAAGGCGCTCATTATTAATGCTACTGCCATCCGGCATTTTATATGTTGCTGAGCGGTGTATAAAAGCTTCCTCATAGATTACTTTGCCGGAAGGTCTGTATCCAAGTATTTTTCTAAGTGAGGACAGGAAGCGTTTTTTGCCGGGAATTAATGTGTTGTTACTGATGTTGGGCTTAAATAACACAGGATCTGTCAGATCTTTGAAATAACCACAGAGGCGTTATGGCCTCCAAAACCAAATGTATTGCTTATAGCATGTTTTATTGTTCTTTCCTCAGCCTTGTTTGGTGTAAGATTGAGTCCGGGATCAATATCCGGGTCAGCGGTTATCTGGTTTATTGTAGGCGGCACAATACCATTATTTATTGCCAGTATTGATGCAATGGCCTCAATGGCGCCGGCGGCCCCGAGCAGGTGTCCGGTAATTGATTTGGTGGCACTGATATTCATTTTATAGGCATGCTCTCCGAAGAGTTTAACTATCGCCTTTGTTTCGGATATATCGCCCAGGGGTGTTGCAGTGCCATGTACATTAATGTAATCAATGTCTTCTTTTCTCAGACCTGACTCTTCCAGGGCTATCTTCATTACCTTGTATGCTCCTACACCTTCAGGATGTGGGGCGGTAATATGATGAGCGTCTGCAGTCATACCGGTTCCTGTGATTTCAGCATATATTTTTGCTCCGCGGGCAATGGCATGATTATAATCTTCGAGTATAAGGCAGCCACCTCCTTCTCCCATCACAAAACCATCACGGCTGAGATCCATTGGCCTGGAAGCTGTTTTATACTCATCATTATTGGTAGACATAGCCTGCATGGCATTAAATCCACCTACCCCAGCTTCGTTAATGGCGGCCTCGGATCCTCCGGTGATAAACACACTGGCTTTACCCAGCTTGATAAGGTTAAAGGCGTCTATAATAGCATTGGTTGAAGATGCGCAGGCCGAAACCGTACCATAGTTGGGCCCCTGGAAGCCATACTTAATGGAAATATGACCAGCAGCAATATCCGAAATCATTTTAGGTATGAAGAAGGGGCTGAAACGGGGAACTCCGCCCCCCGTAACAAACCCTGCAATTTCATTCAGAAATGTATCTATTCCTCCAATTCCGGAAGCCCAGATAACACCTGCCCTGTCTTTGTCAATTTCCTCCTTTTCAAGACCTGAGTCAGCCATAGCTTCTGCGGCAGCAATAATTGCATATTGTGCATAAACATCCAGTTTCCGGGCCTCTTTGCGTTCAAAATATTCGGACGGGTTATAGTCCTTTACCTCGCAGGCAAAACGTGTTTTGAATTTTTCTGCATCAAAACGCGTTATCCAGTCAGATCCACTGGTTCCGGATTTCAGTCCTTCCCAGTATTCCTTTATATTTCTGCCTATCGGGGTTATGGACCCGATGCCCGTAACTACAACCCTGTTCATGTTTTAGAATTTCACTGGTTTATGCAATCTTATTTTGCATTCTCCTCGATGTACTTAATGGCTTCACCAACTGTGCTGATGTTCTCTGCCTGATCATCAGGGATCCCAATATTGAATTCCTTCTCAAATTCCATGATAAGCTCAACAGTGTCAAGAGAATCCGCTCCCAGATCATTTGTAAAACTTGCCTCGGGGCTTACTTCTGATTCGTCAACTCCAAGCTTGTCAACGATGATCTCTTTTACTTTTGCTGCAATATCAGACATAATCTAAAATTTTGGTTAATAATAATTAATTTTAAAACCTTGCAAAGAAATATATTTGTACATTATTATTCAAACAAATTAGTAAATATTTATTAAATATATAATATACACTGTTGATAATCAAAACAATAAGCATGATTTTTTCCCCTGCTAATATTACAGGGAGTGTATAGATAAAGACCAGATAATGAAGAATATAGCGATTTTTGCCTCCGGCTCCGGGACTAATGCACAGAAGCTTATTGAATATTTTTCGACCAGTAAAACGGCAAAAGTGAAACTTTTGCTGTCAAATAAAGCTGATGCATTTGTTTTAGAAAGAGCTAGGAAGCTATCGGTTCCGACTCTTGTTTTCGACCGCGATGATTTTTACAGGAATGGTAAAGTGCTGAAAGTACTGCGTGATAATGATATAGATTTTATTGTCCTGGCCGGTTTTTTATGGCTGGTGCCCGGGGAAATAATCAACCATTACCGCGGGCGCATGGTGAATATACACCCTGCACTGCTGCCTGCTTACGGGGGCAAAGGTATGTACGGCAACAAAGTGCACCGGGCAGTTATTGAAAACGGTGAAAAAGAATCCGGCATAAGCATACATTATGTGAACGAGCATTATGATGAGGGGGATATAATTTTCCAGGCACCTTGCGAGGTTAAGGCAGATGACAGTCCGGAATCACTTGCGGCGAGGGTTCATGAGCTTGAGCACAGGTACTATCCCGTTGTGATAGAGAAGCTTCTCAGAGAATCTTAAAAGGAGTTCAGCATTTCATACATAACCCTGCTTACCTTTTCGAATTTTTCTGTATTATCCTCAGAAACGGGTAAGACAGGCGGGGCTTTCACTTTCAGGGGATCAACGGCATGGCCGTTTTTATAAAACCTGAAATCCAGATGCGGTCCTGTAGACAGTCCTGTGCTTCCCACATAGCCTATGATATCACCCTGTTTAACATATTTTCCAACGGCAATTCCTTTTCCATAGGCGCTCAGATGCATATATGCTGTTGTGTATATGCTGTTATGTCTTATTTTCACTATACGTCCACCCCCGCTCTGGTATTCTCTCATTATTATTCTTCCGTCACCTATAGCAAGAACAGGAGTGCCGGTGGGCGCTGCATAATCAACCCCGTGATGAGGTCTCCTGATGCGCAGTATGGGATGCAAGCGGCTGTTTGAATACCTGCTGCTGATACGCGAAAACCGGAGTGGTGCTTTAAGGAAAGCTTTACGCAGGCTGTTACCTTCAAGGTCATAGTAGCTTTCTTCACCATCCTGGATAAGGGGGATGGCATGGAATTCCGATCCGGAATGATTGAATGAGGCAGCAATTATACGGCTGATCCCGTTCGATATAGTATCGATATATTCTTCTTCGTAAATAACTTTAAAACTGTCACCTTTCTGCAAACCGAAAAAGTCAATGGACCAGGCATATATCTCGGACAGTTCAGTGGCCAGCACTGGGTGCAGGTCATTTTCAAGCATTGTGTTCCAGAGCGATGATTCTATGGTTCCTGAAGAATACCTGAGCTTCCTGTTTACCGGCCTTTCTATTTTTCTGACTCCGGGCTCATCCCTGAAATCGAGTATATAATGATTGATATTATCATGTTCATAAACCATATATTCAAGCCTTTTCTCAGTGCCGGGTTTGAGATAAAGGGTGTACTTATTCCCGCTTTTTATTTTTCTTACATCGAAAACATCCCCTGAGTTATTAATAAGTTTATTGATGAGGGGATAATCAATATTATAGTCGTTAAGGATCTCTGAGAGGAACTGGTTCCTTTTTACCTTTCCCGGAATTCTTATGTAAGATGTTGTATCAATACCGTACAGGTCAAGAGTCGGTTCTGGTAATTTATCCTTATTGAT
>JBKHBA010000016.1:0-17779 GCA_046542595.1 Bacteroidales bacterium
CCCTGGGTACATCACCCTCTTTGAAGGCGATGTTTTTCAGGACACCCGTGGCAGGTGCCGGTATCTCGGTATCAACCTTATCGGTTGCTACTTCAACTACCGGATCATCTTCTTCTACCTGGCTTCCTTCCTTAACCAGCCATTTTGTTATTGTGGCTTCAATTACACCTTCACCCATTGATGGTAAATAAATTTCAATCTTTCCCATTTGTCTTTTGTTGTTGTTCTAGACTATTGTTGTTGTTCTAAAATATTAAACAAATAAAAACAAAAATGTTTCAATTATTTATGCAGATATAATTACCGGGCTTCAGATAATCTTCCCCATCCGTAATGAATTTATCTCACCCGGCAATAGTTTTGAGTTACTGCCAATGACATAATCAGAGTCTGTTCTTGCTATCTTTTTTATTACTGATGAACCGGCCAGCATTTTCATTAATTCAATGATCTCGCCTGCACTAAGGTCTGATGAACTGAATATTACCTCGTCAACATTATTTACCCTGATTATTTCCTGGATATTGTCAAGCCTGCCCAGGGAATCATGCTTTGAATCACTCCCTGATGGATTAACCCTGCCACAGAGCCTGTACGGAATATCTGCCGTATTAATTATATGCCTGATCTTTTTATATTCCCCGGGATTGCTGACTATCACCGCTCTTCTTTCCCTGTTGCTGATACCACGTACTTTAATTAAACCTGTAAACCCGGCAATAAGCCTGATAAGTAGAAAGTCAATAAGCGACATCACAAGACCCAGTATAATGAGAGCCCGTGAAAACCGTAACTCCAGGGGCAGGAGGGCATAAACCACCAGGATAAAAACTGTGCCTGCCAGTATGCCTTTAATTCCCCTTGTTATCTGTACAGGTTTTTTGTATCCCTTAAACAGGGCAATGGATATTACCCAGGCAAGAACATAGAGGGGGAGAATTGTTTTTTTCAGGATATCAGGGTACTGAGCCTCACCGTTAAAATAGTACTTTTCCCAGAAGCCACAGATGAAAATATAACTAAAATAAAACAGCAGGAAATCCACTGCGGGTAAGATTAAGGAGCCGGCAACTGATTTGAGGTAAGAAAGTGATGCCCTGAAAAATATAGCCGTATTGATCAGCCATGCGAATAACTTTATGCTTTTGCCTGCAAAATGTTTACTGTTAAAGATGATCATAGCCTTATAGAAGTGCAGGATATAATTGAGCGTTCCCCTTGCAGTACTTTCGCCTTTATAATGTATGATGGAGGGTTCAGGCAGGTAGTAGACCTTATATCCGTTTTTCAGTATCCTGTAGCTCAGGTCTATATCCTCCCCGTACATAAAGAATGATTCGTCAAAGTGTCCTGTTTTATCCAGCACCTTCCTGCGTGTAAGAAAGAAGGCCCCTGTAAGTACTTCTATCTGCTGCACATCATTCTCATGGAGATGTCCCATATAATACCTGTTGAATTTTTCCGAACGGGGGAAGATCAGATAAAGTCCGGATATACGGTAGAAAGCTGTTTTTGGTGTTGGCAGGCCTCTTTTTGATTCAGGCAAAAAGCGCCCCTTGCCGTCAATCATTTTTACTCCTGCCGCCCCTGCATCAGGATGCTTATCCATGAAAGCCAGGCATTCACTTATGGTTGTCTCCTGCAGTACGGTGTCAGGGTTAAGGAAAAGAATATTCTCTCCCTTTGCAATTTTCAGGGCCTGGTTATTGGCAGCACCAAAACCTCTGTTTGAAGAGTTTTTGATAAGTATGACACCGGGGAATTTATTATTTACCATTGCCGCCGACCCGTCAGTGGAGTTGTTGTCAATAACAACAACCTCATTTTCAATGCCTTTTAGCCCCCTATGTACTGAGGCCAGGCATTGCTCAAGGAAATGCCTGACATTATAATTTACTATTATTACTGATATCTTCATTAAGGCGTGGCGCCTTTGTTAATATACTCTTTAATGACAGTTGCCAGTCTTTCCACTCCTTTTGTAATATCTGCGGTATCACAATAGGAGAAATTAATTCTCATTGTATTTTTGCCTTCGCCATTACAGTAAAATACGGAACCTTTAACAAATGCTACGTTCCTTTCTACAGCCACCTTCATAAGATCATCGGCATTGATGTTTCCGGGGAGCGTGATAAAAAGGAAGAGGCCACCTTCAGGCTTTGTCCATTTAACACCGTCAGGCATATATTTCTCAAAGCAATCAAGCATATGATCGCGGCGTGTCTTATACAGGCTTATGGTATTCACAAGATTTTTTTCAAGCAGGCCACGCTTCATATACTCAGCAATAATCTTCTGCACCAGCACGGGTGAACAGATGTCAGCAGATTGTTTAGCCAGAATAAACTTGTTTATTATAAGCGGGTTTGCCAGCAGCCATGCTATCCTGAACCCGGGGGCGAATATTTTTGAGAATGTAAAAAGTGTTATTACCCTCTCCTCACTGTCCATTTCATAGATCAGCTTCTGAGGCTTGCCCTCAAAGCGGATATCCCTGTAGGGACTGTCTTCAAGGATAAGGATGTCATTTTGTGAGGCTATATCCAGTATTTCTTTTCTTCTCGAACCAGGCATGGTAATACCGGCCGGATTCTGGAAATCGGGGATAACATAGATAAACTTGATCTTTTTGTTTTCTTTTTGCAGGCGGACAACGGTCTTTTGCAGTTCATCAGCTCTCATTCCTTTTTCATCAAAGGGCACTCCCACCAGTTCAGCTCCGTATACCTTAAATGATGACAGTCCACCCAGATATGAGGGCAGTCCGCATATTACACAGTCGCCCGGGTCAATAAATATTTTTGATAAAATATCCAGGGCCTGCTGCGAGCCGGTACTTATTGCAAGGTTTTCATCAGTCAGACTGAGTCCCTGTTCGGAATGTCTCCTGAGTATCATCTGCCTGAGGTCAGGATCGCCTTCTGTAGTTCCGTACTGTAGGGCCGCAGCCCCCTGCGTGTCAAGTATTGCTGAAGTTATCTCCTTAACTTCTTCCACGGGAAAAGAGGCTGGTGATGGCAGTCCGCCTGCAAAGGATATCATATCGGGATTTTGCAGGAGCTTCAGGATCTCCCTGATCTCTGATTTCTTCATTGATATTGCTGATGATGAAAACTTATTGCTTATTTCAGGTTGCATATTTTTTATTTAAGATTATTTAATAGATCAGATATGTGTTCATCTAAATTAGCAAATATTTTTTTTACGGCAAAGATACACCAGAACTCATTTTTCATCCTGCACCCTCATGTCGAAGGGTGTACGGTTGATAATTGACCTGCCCAGAGTGATCTCATCTGTATATTCGAGCTCATCGCCAATGGCCACACCTCTTGAAAGGGATGATACTTTTATATTATATGGGATAAGCCTGCGGAAGATGTAATAATTTGTTGTATCACCTTCCATGGTAGTGCTCAAAGCGAAGATAATCTCATCGATACCTCCTTCTTTAACCTTTTCTTCAAGCTGATCAATATTAAGGTCAGATGGTCCAATACCATCCATTGGTGATATTATGCCACCGAGAACATGGTAAAGGCCCCTGTATTGCCCGGTGTTTTCGATAGCTATTACATCCCTTATATTTTCAACAATACAGATAATTGTATGGTCGCGCGACCTGTCACTGCATATATCACAGATGTCATTATCAGATATATTAAAACAAATACGGCAGTATTTTATCTCCTTTTTAAGCTTTATAAGGCTTTCACCAAAGCGCTCCACATCGGATTCATTCTGCCTCAGGAGATGCATTACAAGTCTGAATGCAGTTTTTTTTCCTATGCCGGGCAGAGATGCAAACTCATTAACTGCATTTTCAAGTAATTTTGACGGATAGTCAGAAAATGTCATAGACATATTATTCAATGAAAGGGGATAAAGTTAGTGCATTAAATTAATAATTATAATTTTTTGTTTCCGCTGTTTTTATTATTCTTGCCAAAATTTTCCATATGGATCCGGTACTGATTCTGGTAATTATTTTGCTTTACTTCAGCTTTCTGTTGCTTATAGGCTGGTTTACCGGGCGCAAAGCCGACAGCGAGAGTTTTTTTCTGGGTAACCGCAAATCCCCCTGGTTCATTGTGGCTATAGGCATGCTTGGCACATCATTATCGGGTGTCACTTTTATATCGGTGCCGGGCTGGGTTCTTGAGAGTCAGTTTTCTTATATGCAGATGGTATTTGGTTACCTTGTGGGATATGCTGTTATTGCCGAGGTTCTGCTTCCACTATATTACAGGCTGCGTCTTACGTCAATATATACATATCTTTCAAGCCGTTTTGGTTATTATTCATACAAGACAGGAGCTTCGTTCTTCCTGCTTTCCAGAACAGTAGGGGCTTCATTCAGGCTTTTCCTTGTTGCAATTGTTTTACAGTTTGCTGTTTTTGATGCATGGAATATACCCTTTTCTGTTACTGTATTAATAACCCTGGTATTAATATGGCTGTATACTTTCAGAGGGGGTATAAAAACAATAATATGGACCGATACACTACAGACGCTTTTTATGCTGACTGCTGTTGTTCTTACCGTTATATATATATCCAGGTCAATGGAAATGGATGTAGGATCTGTCTTTGAAGCTGTAAGGGATAATAAACTGTCAAGGATTTTCTTTTTTGATGATTTCAATGACAAAAGGCATTTTGTCAAGCAGTTCTTCGGAGGTATGTTCATCACCATTGTAATGACCGGTCTCGACCAGGATATGATGCAGAAGAACCTGAGCTGCCGTAACCTCAGGGATGCAAAAAAAAATGTGTACACCTACAGTGTTGCTTTTGTGCCTGTTAACCTGATTTTCCTTGTGCTGGGTATATTGCTTGTTATGTATACCTCTTTTGCGGGTATGGCTTTACCTGAGCAGGCAGACAACCTGTTTCCTCTTGTGGTAACCCAGGGAGGACTGGAACCAGTCCTCACAATCTTCTTTATTCTTGGCCTTATTGCAGCAGCGTATTCCAGTGCTGACTCCGCCCTTACAGCTCTTACAACTTCATTTACCGTTGATATCCTTGGCAGGGGCAGGGAAAAGGAGCAGGTTTTAAGGAAGATTCGTTTCAGGGTCCATATAATGTTTTCATTTGTTCTGATGGCCGTTATACTGGTTTTCAGGCTGATAAATGACCAGAGTGTGATTGGGGCATTGTTCACGGTAGCGGGATATACATATGGTCCCCTCCTGGGGATGTATTCATTTGGTTTGTTTACCAGGTGGCAAATATATGATAAATTTATGCCCTGGATAGCCATTGCCTCACCTCTTCTATGCGTGGTGCTTAATATGTTTTCTGAGACCTTATTCGGCGGATATGAATTTGGTTTTGAGTTGCTGATCGTTAACGGGCTTATAACCTTTCTGGGGATGATGCTTATTCGGAGGAAGGATCAGGGAGAGGAAACCGGTAAATAATATAATATGATACTGCCGGTGCTATAAAGCTGTCTGTAGAGCCCATGCCGGGAATATATACGGCCTTTTCACCGTTTTTGCCCGATGAGTATACAGAAGTCCGAAGCTTAACAGCCCATCCGATAAGGAAATTGGTGAATACTTCTGTTTTTACGCCACCCTGGAGTTCAATAAAATGTGCATTAACGGAATTTTCCTCTACCGATGTATCAATATGTCCCCAGTAATTATTAAAACTTATAGATGGTGTTGCCTGCTGAAAAAGCGACAATCCGTACCTGAATCCTATTCCTGCAAAGTGGTTTATCCTGGAAGCCACTGGTGCCAGCAGGCTTATATCTGTTCCAACCCGGAGGTACATACCCCGGCTGTAGTATTCATAATTGTGTTTTTCGAAATTAAAAGCTGAATATCCCGGTTCTATCACCAGGAAGTATTTGTAGTTTAGCCTGTAGGCCAGGCGTCCTTCATAGTTATATTGTGACCTGTCTAATGTATAAAGAACGGGTCCGGTCAGATCCACACCAATGCTTAAAGACCTTGAGGCCTTAACTGTGTCTGCATCCTGTGCACTTGCTGCCAGGGCACATAGCAGCATCAGGAAGCTAAAAGAATATCTGGATATTCTCTTCATTACCGGGATTTACTTGTTCGTTTACGATTAATATATTACTGATGTTATTATTAGTGAACAGCACCTCTTTAAGGGTGTAAGTATAAGTATATCCGCAGGCTCGTGACAGGAACATGAGCTCTGGCTCATACAGAATTTCAATTGTATCATGCCGGCTGCCGGTTATAATTATAAATGAGCAGTATGGTGCAGAAGGATTCAGCGGGAGACCTGCCTCCCCAAGTTTTGCATTAGAATATATCAGGGAATCAGGCATATACAGGCCATATATACTTAAGCTGTCAACAGTCAGGCTATTGCCGGACCCGCTTTCATAAAACCCTGCCTGCATCATCACCTCTGTTTCCTGTTCACAGCTTTCTTCTGTGCAGGCATAAGCTAATGCCAGCAGGCAGGCAAAACTAAAGAACAGATATAATTTTTTCATTGGCTGCATACAAATGATGCATCCAAAAGTAGGAAAAATGAATATTTCAAAAAAGGCCCCGGGTGTTATTATATAATAATATTTCTAATTTTTTCTATTATTGAAGATATGCTCAATGGTCTCATAATATTTATTCATGAGCTCATTTCTTTTAAGCTTGAGGGTTGGTGACAGTGCCCCTGTGTCCTGAGTCCATTCTTCTTCAACTATCCTGAATCTTTTTATTTTCTCATGGTCACCCAGCAAGAGGTTTAACTGTTCAACCTCTTTACCGATGCGGTTAATTACCTGTGGCATTTTTATGAGCTCCCGGTTATCACGAAACTGGATATTCTCCTCTGCGCACCAGTCATGAAGATATTTGAAGTTCGGCGATATAAGGGCACTGGCAAATTTCTGGTTTTCACCTACCACCATTGCCTGTTCAATAAAGATTGACTCTTTAAGCCTGTTTTCAATCATCTGGGGCGCAATATATTTACCGGCTGAAGTCTTGAATATCTCTTTCTTCCTGTCTGTAATCTTCAGCCATTTTCCTTCTACAAGGGTTCCTATATCACCTGTATGTACCCATCCTTCTTCATCTATTACCTCTTTTGTTCTCTCTTCGTCCTTATAATATCCTATCATAACATGGGGACCCCGGGTTAATATTTCTCCGTCTTCAGCTATTTTCACTTCCACTCCAGGTATAGGAGGGCCAACTGTCCCGAACATAATATCATCAATCCTGAACGGGTTAACTGCTATTACAGGTGATGTCTCTGTCAGGCCATAGCCTGTTATCACCGGCAGGCCTGCAGCCCAGAAGATCCTTTCCAGTCTTGGCTGTATAGCAGCCCCGCCAGATACAATGATCTCGATCTCACCGCCCAGGGCCTCCTGCCACCTGGTGAATATCAGCTTTCTGGCCACAGACAGTTTGATCCTGTAGAGCAGGCTTTTACCTTTCAGTTCATATTTCAGGCCTATCTTCACCGCCCAGAAAAAAAGAATTTTTTTAATCCCTTTCAGTGTCTTCCCTTTATTAATTATACCATCATATATTTTTTCCATGAGACGGGGTACGGTATTCATCACATGTGGTTTTACTTCTTTTATTAGCTCTGTGATAAGGCCCATGTTCTCAATGAAATATATACTTATTCCTTTATACTGGAAATGGTAGTTTACCATCCTCTCATAAATATGGCAGAGGGGAAGGAAACTCATTGCCCTGTGACCAAAGCCAAGGTGATGGATGTCGTTTATCGAAAGGGCATTTGATATTATATTATTATGCGACAGCATTACTCCCTTTGGTCTCCCCGTTGTTCCGGAGGTATATATTATGGTAAGAAGATCACCCGGGCTGATTGATTGTTTTATTTCATAAAGATCATCCCTGTACCTGTCTTCTTTTTTCTTTCCCAGCTCAAGCAACTCACTGAAATGTTTTACCCCTTCAATCTTTTCGAATGAGTAGATATGCCTGCAACAATCAAGTTTGTCAAGTATCGGAACAAGTTTATTATAAATGGATTTATTGGATACCAGTATCAGTTCAATTTCGGCATGGTTAAGAATATACAGGTATTCCTCGGGCCCAATTGTCGGGTAAACCGGTACATGCACCATGCCGGCCTGTGACAGTCCCATATCGGCAAAGGCCCATTCCGGGCGGTTTCCTGTGATGGTAGCCACCTTATTGCCTTTTTTCAGGCCGAGGGCCATAAGGCCGTAGCTAACCATATTGGCGTGGTCCCGGTATGATTCTGTTGAATAAGTCTTCCATTCACCATCAATCTTACCTGCAAGGGCTACCTTCCTGGAATATTTTTCAATGTTCCAGTCTATAATGTCAAAAGTCCGTGTTACTTTCATGATTAATGATTTTGCGAAATGTCAATTCTACAAAATATTTTCGAACATACGAAAAAACATGTTGTCCAACATATGGAAAGATATTCTAATCATTCGGATAAATGGGTAGTTGGAGGGTTTGTGACTGGAAAAACATTTTTCGACTCTGACTCTGAATTGCCCTGTCAGGCTGATTATTTCCCAGCGCACATTGCATTTCCCCCTGTCAGGCTGATTATTTCCCAGCGCACATTGCATTTCCCCCTGTCAGGCTGATGATTTCTCAGCGGAATCTGAATTAAGCTTCTCAGGCTGATCTTTCAGCGAAACCAGCGTTGTTTTTCAGGATAATGATTCCTGGACGGATTCCCTTATCTTTTTGAGAGCCTCTGGGATTCCATCGGGATTGCTGCCTCCTGCCACGGCCATAAAAGGCTGGCCGCCGCCACCTCCCTTAATATGTTTTGAAGCATCACGGATAATATCTCCTGCATGAATTTTCTTAAGCCTGAGCAGGTCATCGCTTATCATAACCAGGAGGTTGGCTTTATCACCTATGCGGGTGCCAAGAGCCAGTATAATATTATCATTTGATGACCTTACCATCTGGGCAATCTTTTTTAGTATATCAACAGAGTCTGCCTGCACCTCCTGTGATACAAATCTCACGCCCCTGATGTCTTCCACGTTCTTAAGCAGTTCATCACGGAGTATCACCGAAGCATTTGCTTCCAGCTTTTCTATTTTTTTATTAAGTTCAGTAACCTGGCCTATCAATTTTGCAATTGCATCAGGTATATTTTCTGTGCCGGTTAGCATATTGCTTACCTGGTCAAGCACAGCCAGTTTCCGGTTGACATAATCCAGTGCCTTTTCTGAGCTGACAGCTTCTATTCTTCTTATGCCTGCAGCCACGGCACTTTCCGAGACAATCTTGAACAGGCCGATCTGACCTGTTGATTCAACATGTGTGCCCCCGCAAAGCTCCATGGAATCACCGAAGCCAACAACACGGACACTGTCATCGTACTTTTCCCCGAACAGTGCTATTGCTCCTTTCTCAAGAGCTTCATCCATTGTTATCTCATCTATAACCCTGGCATGGATATCCATTCTTATCAGCTCATTGACAAGTTTTTCAATTTTGTTGATCTCCTCATCGGTAATCTTTTTAAAATGGCTGAAGTCAAAGCGCAGTTTCTCCTCGTTTACCAGCGATCCTTTCTGTTCCACATGATCGCCGAGAATTTTTCTGAGTGCATAATGCAGCAGGTGAGTGGCAGTATGGTTTTTCGCTATTGACATTCGTTTATTCTCATCTACTACGGCCTCATAATAGTCAAAGGGATTACCAGGAGCAGAGGTGCTGATATGAATTATCAGCTTGTTTTCCTTTATTGTATTGATAATGTCGATTTTTTCCTCCCCGTTGGTGATATAACCGGTATCACCTGCCTGTCCGCCCCCCTCAGCATAGAAAGGAGTTTTATCGAATACAAGATGGTAAAGCTCTTTGTCTTTCAGCTTTACCTGGCGATACCGTGTAATCTTTACTTTTTCCGTTGTCCTGTCATAACCTGTAAATTTTGTACCCTGGCGTTCATTTACCACTATCCAGTCTTCTGTTTCTTTTACTGCATCAACCCTGGACCTTTGCTTCTGTTTCTTCATTTCCTCTTCAAATCCGTCAATATCAACTGACATGGAATTCTCTTTCAGTATCAGCTGGGTAAGGTCAAGAGGGAATCCATATGTGTCATATAAAGTAAAGGCATCTTTTCCAGGGAAAACATTTTTATTGCCTGCTTTGAGTTCATCTATGCGCTTATCAATAAGTACTATTCCTTTGCCCAGGGTGTTCATGAAAGTGTTTTCCTCCTGCCTTATAATACTCATAATCTGTTTTTGCTGGGCTTTCAACTCAGGGAAAGCTTCTCCCATTGTATTTACCAGGACGGGCACAAGCCTGTATATAAAAGGGGCTTCCTGTCCCAGATGGTTAAAGCCATATCTTATTGCCCTCCGGAGTATTCTCCTGATGACATAACCTGCTTTATTATTGGAAGGCAGTTGTCCGTCAGCAACCGAAAAAGAAACCGCTCTCAGATGATCGGCAATTACCCTTAATGCTATATCTGTATCTTCTTTTTCTCCGTAATCCACACCGGTAATGCTGCATATTTCATTTATCAGTGAGCGGAAAATATCAGTGTCATAATTGGATTTTTTATCCTGTACAACCATGCATAACCTTTCGAAACCCATCCCTGTGTCAACATGTCTTTCAGGTAATTGTTCCAGTGAACCATCTGCCTTACGATTGTATTGTATAAAAACCAGGTTCCATATTTCCAGGACCAGGGGATGGTCTTTATTAACAAGGTTGTGTCCAGGTATAGCGGTCCTTTCTCTATCATCTCTCAGGTCTACATGTATTTCAGAGCACGGTCCGCAGGGACCTGTATCTCCCATTTCCCAGAAGTTATCTTTCCTGGAGCCATCAAGTATCCTGTTAGCAGGTTTGCTAAAGCATTTTTCCCAGTATGCTGCTGCTTCGTCATCCCTTCCCAGCTTTTCTTCAGGGCTGCCTTCAAATACAGTTGTGTAGATCCTGTCTTCCGGAATACCCAGCACTGAGTGAAGAAATTCCCATGCCCATTCAATGGCTTCTTTCTTGAAGTAATCCCCGAATGACCAGTTGCCAAGCATCTCAAACATAGTGTGATGGTAGGTGTCATGCCCCACCTGCTCCAGGTCATTGTGCTTTCCGGATACCCTCAGGCATTTCTGTGTGTCTGCCACACGTTTTGTACGGGGAGTCTCATTGCCAAGGAAGATATCCTTGAACTGGTTCATTCCCGCATTTGTGAACATAAGGGAAGGGTCGTTTTTAAGGACCATCGGTGCTGACCTTACTATATTATGTCCTTTTGAGGCAAAAAAATCAAAAAATGCTTTTCTTATTTCCTGTGAATTCATATAATATGCTGCTCCGTTAAGGTAATGATGATTTAAGGGCTTGTAAAATTAGTTTATTTAAATTAGATTTGCCTAACCGGATGAAAAAAATCAACCTGCAGGAGACCTGATGGCAAGAACGAGATATTTTTTCGATAAGAAGGAATTGGTTTATAAAGAGATGCGGCTTTCTTTTGCCCGGAGACTCTTAAGATTTTTATCGATTTTTATTTTTTCTCTCATCCTGGCAGTCGCTTATGGTGTCGGCTTTAAACATTTTTTCGGATCACCAAAGGAAAAAAAGCTGCAATCAGAACTGGATGAAATAAAGTATAAGTACAACTTGCTGGATAAGGATTTTGACCGCATAGACAGAGAACTGGCTGAAGTTGTATCTGTGGAGGACAATGTTTACAGGCCTGTTTTTAATATGGAAAAGATACCTCCTTCATTCAGGCAGTCTGGTTTTGGTGGTACACGCAAATATACAGAGCTTGAAGGATATGAGAACTCAGAACTTATAGTCTCTGCCACAAGGAGCGTTGATGAGCTTTTACGTAAGATATATATTCAATCCAGATCATTCGAGGAAATTATTCCGGTTGCTTCTGAATGGAAGGACAGTATTTCACATATACCTTTTGTCCGTCCCGTTAATGTAGATATACCCCTTGGCGATGGTCTGAAATACAGGGAAAAACATCCTGTCCTTGGAAGCCCGCAATGGCATTATGGCCAGGATTTTACTGCTCCGTCAGGAACAGAGGTGTTTGTTACCGGCGACGGCGTGGTCAGCCGTGCAGGATGGAACCCCTATGGCTTCGGTAACATGGTGGAGGTGGATCATGCTTATGGTTTTAAGACTATCTATGGTCACCTGAGTGACGTAAAGGTAAGCAGGGGAACAAAGGTTAAACGCGGGGACCTGATCGGCCTGTCAGGCAACACCGGTGTTTCTTCAGGTCCGCATCTTCATTATGAGATACATTATAACGGCAGAGTGCAGAATCCTCTTTATTTTTTTGATGATGATCTTACAATGGATGAGTATAACAGGATGATAGATGTTTTCCATGAAGGCACCAGGTAATGGTAAATACATCCTGTAATATTTGTTAAATTGTTGATAATTATGCAACAACCGGCTTTTATAAAAAATATATTTAATATATTTATGTTATCTTTGCGAAATATTTTTGAATATGGCAAAAACAAAATATAAATATAACCAGGAATCATTATCCTTTGAAAGGGTGAAAATGACATTTGGTGAGAGGTTCCTGAGGTTCATGGCACTTTTTACAGGATCAATTATACTTGCAGTGCTTTATGGCGCTTTGTTTACCTACCTCTTTGACTCACCCAAGGAGAAAGTCCTGAAACGTGAGAATACACAGATGAGGCTGCAGTATGAGATATTGAGTAAGGACCTGGAAAAGGTTGAAACAGTACTGGCTCACCTGCAGGAGACGGATGATAACCTTTACCGGACGGTATTTGAGGCAGAACCCATACCAACAGCCCTGCGGGAAGGTGGTATAGGTGGTGTTAACAGGTATGAAGAACTTGAGGGATATGATAATTCACGTATTGTTATTGAAACGGCGGTAAGGCTCGATCGTATCAAGAAGAAAACCTATGTGCAGTCCAGGTCATTTGATGAGCTTAAAACACTGGCAGGTGAAAAAGAAGAGATGCTGAGGAGTATACCTGCAATAATGCCAATATCAAACAGGGATCTTAAACGTACTGCATCAGGCTGGGGCTACAGGATACACCCCATATATAAGATCAGGAAATTTCATGAAGGAATGGATTTCACAGCCTCCACGGGCACTGAGATTTATTCAACAGGAGATGGAAAGGTGGCAAGCATAAGGAATTCAAAGCGTGGCTTCGGCAATCACATTATTATAGATCACGGCTATGGGTACCGGACATTATATGCCCATCTGAGCAGGTTTGAAAATCTGCATGTGGGCCAGTCGGTCAGGAGGGGCGATGTCATAGGCTATGTCGGCAGCACCGGTTTGTCCACTGCACCTCACCTTCATTATGAAGTTCATCTTAATGGTAAGAAGGTTGATCCGGCAAACTATTACTTTAATGATCTCACTCCCGAACAATATGAAAGGATGATTGAACTGTCAATGCGAAGTGGACAGTCCTTTGATTAACCATTTAAGAATAATCTTATAGTATATGCTCAAAAATCACCTGTGGCAGGCTATTGTATTTGTTTTATTACTGCTGCCTGCACCGTCACTTTTTTCCCAGGACAATAATGATACGGCTACTGTTACACTGGCAGCAGTAGGAGATATAATGTTGGGTACATCCTTCCCTCACAGTGGTTATCTGCCACCAGGCGATAATCCATACCCGCTTATGTCTGCAGTTTTTGATATACTGGCCGGTGCCGATCTTGCTTTTGGAAATCTTGAAGGATCTTTTTCTGACAGTGCCAGGCTGGAGAAAAAATGCAGGGATACAACCACATGCTATGCTTTCAGGATGCCTGAAAAATATTCCGGTGTGCTTGACAGTGCCGGCTTTGACCTTATCAGTATTGCCAATAATCATATTGGCGATTTTGGTTATGAAGCAAAGATAACAACTGTCAGGATACTCGATTCGCTTGGGATAATTTATGCCGGAACGGAAGAATATCCATGGTCTGTTAAAATGATACATGATAGCATACTGGTTGGATTTTGTGCTTTTGCACCTAATAAAGGAACGGTAAACATGCATGATGATGAGCATGTAGATCAGATAATGAGTATTCTTTCAGACAGCTGTGATATAATAATTGCCTCAGTGCACGGAGGTGGGGAAGGGGCAGAATATCAGAATATTACCAGGGAAGAGGAGTTCTATTATGGCGAAAACAGGGGTAATATGTATGAATTTGCTCACAGGCTTGTTGACCTTGGGGCAGATATTGTGCTTGGACATGGCCCGCATGTCAGCAGGGCAGTGGAAATATACAGGGGAAGGCTTATAGCTTATAGTCTCGGTAACTTCTGTACATACCGTCGTTTTAACCTGCTGGGGCCTAATGGATATTCTCCGGTTCTTACTGCCCGGCTGGGAAAGGATGGCTCATTCATTAATGGCAGAATAATACCCGTATACCAGAATACTTACGGCTATGTAAGGCCGGATCCGCGGAAAAGAGCTATTTTTAAGATCCGGGAACTTACGGAAACAGACTTTCCTGAATCCGGAATTATTATTGATGATGATGGTAATATTAATTTAAAGCCTGTTCATGGAAGATAAGAACAATAAGAGAGAGAAGCTGTTTTACTCAATAGGTGAGGTTGCGGATATGCTGGGTGAACAGACCTCAGCAGTAAGATACTGGGAAAAGGAATTTGATATAATAAAACCCCGGAAGAATAAGAAAGGCAACAGGATGTTCAGTCCCGCCGACCTGGAAAACATGAAATTAATACATTACCTGCTCAGGGAAAAAGGGATGACCATTGCCGGGGCAAAGAAAAAAATGTCAGAAAACCCGGATGATGTAAGGAAGAATCATGAAGTCATTAAATCACTGCAGGGTATAAGAGAGATGCTTGTAAAGATAAGAGACGGAATTTAATTTGGAAAGCATGAAACGTCCATTAAAAAATCATCATTATTTCACATTAAGAGTATGATTATTTTTTAATGGTAAGTTCCATGTGGCCAATGAAATAAATAAAATATAATCACGTGAAAATAAAGGAACTGATAGCTTATCTTGAATCCGCTGTGCCTTCTGCCATGCAGGAGTCATGGGATAATTCCGGCATGCAGGTGGGTAACCCTGACAGCACAGTAGACTCTGCTTTACTATGCCTTGATGTAACTGATGCTGTTATAAGCGAGGCGGAAGATAAGGCTTGTGGACTGATCATATCCCATCATCCGCTTATCTTTAAGCCTCTCAGCAGTATCAGCGGCAAGACCGGTGCAGAAAGAATAATATACAGGGCCATAAAGAAAGATATCTCAATATACAGCATGCATACCAACCTTGATATTATCAATGGTGGAGTGAGCTATCGTATGGCTGAAATGATGAAACTGCAAAATATCAGTGTGCTGTCTCCCCTCACCGGCAGGCTCCTGAAGCTGGTTGTTTTTGTTCCCCCGTCTCATGCAGAAAAACTGAGGGATGCAGTTTTTAATGCCGGGGCCGGTCATATAGGAAATTATGACCGCTGTAGTTATAATCTCAGTGGTGAAGGTACCTACCGGGCAGGAGAAGGTACTGATCCTTATGCAGGTGAGGCAGGTAAGGACCATAGAGAGCAGGAGATAAGGATAGAAACTGTAATGCCTGAAAATGCGGTGAGCCGGGTGGTGAAAGCCATGACAGAGTCGCACCCGTATGAAGAAGTGGCATATGATATATACAGGATAGAAAATATAATGCCCGGTGCCGGACTCGGATGTAAGGGAGAACTGGAAAAGGGGATGAAGGATATTGATTTTGTAAGTATGCTTGATGAGCTCTTCGGAGCTAAAGGGATAAGACATACCGCCCTGGATGGGAAGAAGGTTAAAAAGGTGGCTGTCATGGGCGGATCAGGAGGCAGCTATATACAAAAAGCTGTCAGGGCAGGGGTGGATGCCTTTGTTACAGCAGATATTAAATACCATTCATTCTTTGAGGCCGGGGATGTTTTATTGGCCGATATCGGCCATTATGAGAGTGAAAAACCGGCACTGGAAATTTTACATGAGTTAATTACAAAAAAATTCCCTAAATTTGCAGTCCGATTTTCAGAAACAAATACAAATCCAGTAAATTATTTACAGGCATGGAAAAAGTGAAAACAGCTGATAAGGAAATGACGGTTGAGGAAAAATTGCAGGCCCTGTACAGGCTGCAGGTCGTTGATTCGGATATTGATAAAATCAGAACATTAAGGGGTGAGCTTCCGCTGGAAGTCCAGGACCTCGAAGACGAAGTGGAAGGGCTTGAGACAAGGATAGGAAAGCTGAATGATGAGCTAAGTGAGCTGGAGAAAGCTATTACCACTAAGCAAAATGAAATTGTTGACGCCCAGAACCTGATAAAAAAGTACGAGGAGCAACAGAATAATGTACGTAATAACAGGGAATATGATTCGCTGTCAAAAGAGATTGAATACCAGGCCCTGGAAATTGAGCTTTGTAATAAGAAGATAAAAGAGTTTACAGTACTGAAAGATGAAAAGGCCCTGGTAATAGACGAATCAAAGAAGAACCTGGAAGACCTTAAAGGTGATCTTGAGAATAAAAAATCGGAGCTTGATTCTATTATTGCTGACACCAGGAAAGAAGAAGATACACTTATCAATGAGTCAGAGAAGATAAGCGACAGAATAGAAGAAAGGCTGTTGATGGCCTATAAGAGGATACGTCAGAATGCGCGGAACGGACTGGCGGTGGTTCCTGTACAGAGAGATGCCTGTGGAGGTTGTTTTAACCAGATACCCCCACAGAGGCAGCTTGATATTAAGTCAAGGAAAAAGATTATTGTATGTGAGTACTGTGGCCGTATTCTTGTCGATGATGATATACTGGGCGAGTAGGAGCAGCCGTAAAAAATAAGGATAATAAAAGCCTGCCTCGTAAAGAGACGGGCTTTTTAATTTTTTATAACTTAGCTCTTTCAACAGGTGTTAACAGAAAAGCTCTGATCAATGAAAGAATTTCACAGGCAAATAATGGAGGGCATCCCGGATGAGTTGCCCGCAATAAAGGAATACGACAACACTGTAAATCATGCCCCAAAACGAAAAGACATCCTGACTACCGCTGAGAAACGTCTGGCTGTCAGAAATGCACTCAGGTATTTCCCTGAGAAATTTCATGGGGTGCTGGCATCCGAATTTGCTGATGAGCTACAGAGATACGGAAGGATATATATGTACCGGTTCAGGCCGGATTATAAAATTAAAGCCAGGCATATAGACTATTTTCCTCATAATTCTAAACAGGCAGCATCCATTATGCTTATGATAAGTAATAACCTGGATGATGATGTTGCCCAGCACCCGCATGAGCTTATAACCTATGGAGGCAATGGAGCCGTGTTCCAGAACTGGGCTCAGTACAGGTTGGTAATGAGATACCTGGCGCTTATGACAGACAGGCAGACCCTTGTTGTGTACTCCGGCCATCCGCTGGGACTGTTCCCTTCCCATAAGGATGCCCCGAGGGTGGTGGTAAGTAATGGTATGGTAATACCTAATTATTCAGCCCGGGATGACTGGGAACGCTTTAATGCACTGGGAGTTAGCCAGTACGGACAGATGACAGCCGGGTCTTATATGTATATTGGTCCCCAGGGCATAGTACATGGAACAACTATTACTATTCTTAATGCCGGCAGGCGTATATCCGGACTTATGGCTGACCTGAAAGGAAAGCTCTTTGTTTCATCCGGATTGGGTGGTATGTCAGGGGCACAGCCAAAGGCAGCAAGCATTGCAGGTGTGATATCTG
>JBKHBA010000017.1:0-17642 GCA_046542595.1 Bacteroidales bacterium
CTTATACAAGGCATCATCGCGACAATTTCTAATATCATACATTATCAGCAGGGTATCATTATAATAACCGAGTTCCGGTTTGCTGACTGATACCTCTCCCTGTGGAAATACCTGCAGGCTCACAAAAAGCATAAATGATAATATTAGCTTGAAGCTTTTCATAGGCTGGTTTGTGCAAAGAGCAATATACAAATTAATTATATACAAATCAATGAATCAGGATTTTTACCTTTATAATGATTTGACCAGTGTATGTTTTTTATTGATGAATTTTACGAGAGCTAATTTCTGCAGTATTTCTGCTAATGGCATCCTCTTACATAAATATCAGCAGTTCAATCATGTCATAGCCTGATAATATCCCTTCCGAAAGGAGAGAGGGCAATGGCTGCAAGCTTAAAGTGCTGCATCCCGAAAGGAATGCCAATAATTGTTATACAGAAAAGAAGACCAAAGAAAGCATGTGATAATGCTATTACCAATCCTCCTAATATAAGCCATAGTAGATTCATTAAAACATAAAGGCAGCCCGAGGCTCTTACATCCATACGGGTCTCGGTCCCGAAGGGCCAGAGGGCAAAAATACCCAGCTTAAAGGTCTGTATAGCAAAGGGTATACCAATTATGGTTATCATAAGTGCGATGCTGGCAATAAAATACTCAATGGCCATTATTATACCACCAAGAAGGAGCCAGATGATGTTTCCCAGGATTTTCATCTCTACGGATTAAGCATCTAAAGTAGTATTTTGTATTTTAATGAGAAAATCCTGTGCCATCATTAAGGGTAACAGGCCTGCTTTATTTCTGAGAATAGTGGTAATTATTATATGATACTATTTGGGGTTGTTGGTTTATATTTACTGAAAACCAGTACTGTGAGTCATCTTTGCCGGTTTTTGATAATTTTGTATATTCTCCTTTGCTGTAAGCTGTTCCGCAAGAATGTTTTGTTGTTACCTGAACAGCAATAAAACACTTTTGTGTCCTTTTATTTAAAGCCTTACTGAGAATTTTGTATTTTTGCCTGAGCTTTATCCGGATTAAATACAAATTAAGAAACAAAGACAGATCATAGCTGTTAGGTTGATGAGGAAATATAATTAAACATGATTTGAGCAGATGGGAAAAGAGCAGGATAAGATATTAAATGATGTAACATCAGGTGAATATAAGTATGGTTTTTATACCGATATTGACACAGATGCTATCCCCAAGGGTTTGGATGAAGATGTTGTCAGAATTATTTCGGCCAAGAAAAAGGAACCGGAATGGATGCTTGAATTCAGGCTCAAAGCTTACAGGGCCTGGCAGAAAAAAGAGATGCCGTACTGGGCACATCTTAAGATACCGGAGATAGATTATCAGGACATTGTGTATTATGCGGCTCCAAGGCAAAAAGCGAAACTTGAAAGTCTTGATGAGGTGGATCCTGAATTACTGGATACATTCAATAAACTGGGTATACCCCTTGAGGAGCAGAAAAGACTTTCAGGGGTGGCCGTTGATGCTGTGATGGACAGTGTATCAGTAAAGACAACCTTCAAGGAGAATCTGGCTGAGCTGGGCATTATCTTTTGCTCTTTCAGCGAGGCAGTGCTTGAACATCCTGACCTGGTGAAGAAATATATGGGTACGGTGGTGCCTTATACGGATAACTATTTTGCCGCACTGAACAGCGCGGTATTCAGTGACGGATCCTTCTGCTATATCCCCAAAGGGGTAAGATGCCCCATGGAGCTGTCAACATATTTCCGTATAAACGCAGCCAATACAGGCCAGTTTGAGCGTACACTGATAATTGCAGAGGATGACAGTTATGTCAGCTACCTGGAGGGGTGTACTGCTCCCCAGAGGGATGAGAACCAGCTTCATGCTGCCATTGTGGAGATAGTGGCAGAGAAGAATGCAGAGGTGAAATATTCAACAGTACAGAACTGGTACCCGGGCAATAAAGCGGGCAAGGGCGGGGTATATAATTTTGTCACCAAGCGTGGTATATGCAGGGGCGAAAATTCCAAAATATCATGGGCCCAGGTTGAAACTGGTTCGGCCATAACATGGAAATACCCTTCCTGTATATTAAAAGGAGATAATTCGCGCGGCGAATTTTATTCAGTGGCGGTGACAAATAATCACCAGCAGGCAGATACAGGATCCAAGATGATACATATCGGCAAAAACACCAGAAGTCTTATAGTATCCAAAGGTATATCGGCAGGTAAGAGCCAGAATAGTTACAGAGGGCTGGTGAAGGTGCTGAAGAATGCTGATAATGCCCGTAATTTTTCACAGTGTGATTCACTTCTGCTGGGTGATAAATGCGGGGCTCATACCTTCCCGTATATTGAAGTGGATAACCAGACAGGTATTGTTGAGCATGAGGCTACCACCTCGAAGATAGGTGAAGATCAGATATTTTATTGTAACCAGCGTGGTATAAGTACTGAAGACGCTATAGGTCTTATTGTTAACGGCTATGCCAAAGAGGTGCTGAACAAACTGCCGATGGAGTTTGCGGTGGAAGCACAGAAATTATTGCAGATAAGCCTTGAAGGAAGTGTTGGCTGATGTATTATATGGACTGTGAAGGTCTCAGAAAAAAAAGACCGGCACGGCTAATAAATGATTATCTGCCGGGAGGCAGGCGTATAGCTGCCGGCAGAATGACAAAAAAATTGAACAATACAATAATAATCAGATATGTTAAAAATAGAAAACCTTAAGGTTGAGATAGAAGGACAGGAGATACTGAAAGGTATTACACTGGATGTTAATAAAGGACAGATACATGCCATTATGGGACCAAACGGCTCCGGTAAAAGCACCCTTGCAGCTGTGCTGGCAGGTAAGGATTTCGGGGAGGTGACAGATGGAAAAGTTACATATATGGGTAAGGACCTGCTGGAGATGGAGGCTGAAGAAAGAGCTAAGGAAGGTATATTTCTGGGTTTCCAGTACCCGATAGAGATACCCGGGGTGAGCATGGTGAATTTTATGAAGACAGCACTTAATGAACAAAGGAAGCACAGGGGCCTGGATCCCCTCCCTTCATCAGATTTTCTTAAGCTGATGAGGGAGAAGAAGGAACTGGTAAAGATTGAGTCGGCTCTTACAAACAGGTCAGTTAATGAGGGATTTTCAGGAGGGGAGAAGAAGAGGAATGAGATATTCCAGATGGCAATGCTGGAACCAAGGCTGGCAATACTGGACGAGACGGATTCGGGACTCGACATAGATGCATTGCGGGTGGTAGCAAATGGAATAAATGAGTTGAAGACTCCTGAAAATGCTGCCATCGTCATTACCCATTACCAGCGCCTGCTGGATTATATAATACCTGATGTTGTACATGTATTATATGATGGCAAAATAGTTAAGACAGGTGGTAAGGAGCTGGCCCTTGAACTTGAAAAGCAGGGTTATGACTGGATAAAGAAAGATGTAGATATTGAAAATTATGGATAGAAGAGAGGAGACAACAAAAAGATTCTCGGACCTGTACAGGGCAAACAGCCGGCGGATAGAGGAAAACTCGGCGGGCATAATAAACAGTTTCCGGGATGATGCCATGAAGCAGTTTATTAAGCTGGGTGTTCCTGGCCGTAAAAATGAGGCCTATAAGTATACAAATCTTGATCCCTGGATCAATAAGGATTATAATTCATATTTTGTTCCCAGGCAGGAGGATTTTAAGGCGGCAGAGGATTTTGAGTGTGAGGTGGTGGACCTTGACAGCTTTAACCTGGTGCTGCTGAACGGCTTTCCTCCAAAGTATAACGGCATGCCGGCCGGATTGCCTGAAGGGGTGTGGGTTGGCAGCCTGTCAGAGGCTGCAGGGAAATACCCGGAAATAGTTGAAAAGCATTACGGTAAATACGCCCGTAACGGCAGTGACGGACTTATTCCACTGAATACGGCACTGGCCTCGGATGGCATATTTGTTTATGTGCCTGCAGGAGTGAGGTTTACAAAACCTGTACAGATTATCAACCTTGTTCATTCGGATAAGGATGCCTTTGTGCAGCATCGTAACCTGATCGTTGTGGAAGCAGGTGCACATTTCCCAATGATAGTATGCGACCATGCCCTGTCGCCCCTTAAATTTCTGACCAATGCCGTTACAGAAATATTCGTAGGGGAGAATGCACATTTTGATATCCTGAGGGTTCAGAATGAACATAATAATGCGGCCAAGCTGACCCATACCTTTATACACCAGGAAAAGAACAGCTACGCCGTATCAAATAATATTACCCTGCACGGAGGCATGGTGCGTAACAGTACATATCACAGACTTAACGGCGAAGGGGCTGAATGTAATGCACTTGGTCTGTACCTCAGTGACAAATGGCAGCATGTGGATAATTTTGTCAGCATAGAACATGCTTCTCCAAACTGTATAAGCAACCAGCTGTTCAAGGGAGTTTTGGATGACTCTGCCACCGGCACCTTTAACGGTCGTATACTGGTTAATGAGGGGGCGCAGAAAACACTCGCATACCAGAAGAATAACAGTATATTACTTACAGATGATGCACGGATGGACAGCAAGCCCCAGCTTGAGATATATGCCGATGATGTAAAATGCAGTCACGGTGCCACCGTGGGACAGCTCGATGAAGAGGCAATGTTTTATTTGCGTTCAAGGGGGATACCAAAAGAGGAAGCCAGACTGATGCTTATGTTCGGCTTTGCTCATGAGATAATAAAGCATATAAGTACAGAAGTGTTGCGCAACAGGATTGATGAGCTGGTGCTGCAGAGGCTGAGGGGTGAACTCAGCAGGTGCGCAAACTGTACCATTAATTGTGATAAATAATAATTACTGTGATTGATTTAAACAAAATAAGAGCTGATTTTCCTGTTCTGGCTGAAGAGGTATACGGCAAGCCGCTGGTATATTTTGATAATGCGGCTACCACGCAGAAGCCGGAAACTGTAATTAAGGCGGTGAGTGAGGCCTATAGCGTTTATTACAGCAATATACACCGGGGCGTTCATGCACTTAGTGATAAATCGTCAGAAAAGTATGAGTCTGCCCGTGAAAAAGTTAAGAGCTTTATTAATGCAGCTTCAAAAGATGAGATAATCTTTACCGCCGGAACAACATCCTCGATAAATCTTGTTGCGTTCTCCTTTGGGGAGAAATATATAAATGCCGGTGATGAAGTGCTGATATCAGAGATGGAACACCATGCCAATATTGTTCCCTGGCAGATGATGTGTGAGCGCAAGAATGCCCGCCTTAAGCTAATACCTCTTAATGATGATGGATCATTGCGTATAACTGAGTTGGATGGGCTGATAAACCGGAAAACAAAGATTATTGCCATTACCCAGGTTTCAAATGCCACAGGCGTTATGGTACCGGTAAAAGAGGTAATAGGAAAGGCACATGAGCATAATATTCCGGTACTGGTTGACGGTGCCCAGGGCATTCAGCACGGACATGTTGATGTGCAAGACCTGGATTGTGATTTTTATGCTTTTTCAGGACATAAGGTTTATGGCCCTACCGGTATCGGAGTGCTGTACGGAAAAGAAAAATGGCTGGAAGAATTGCCTCCCTGGCAGGGCGGGGGCGATATGGTTGACCGTGTCACTTTCGACAAAACCACCTATAATGAATTGCCGTTCAAGTTTGAGGCAGGAACCATGAACTTCGTTGGGGCAATAGGTCTGGCTGAAGCCCTGAAATATATTGAATCCGTTGGCATGGAGGATATCATCAGGCAGGAGACAGGGCTGACCGGTTACGCTAATAAGCGGATCAAAGAGATTGAAGGTATAAGCCTGTATGGCGATACAAAGGATAAGATATCCATACTGTCATTCCTGATAGATAACGTGCACCAGTATGATGCCGGTATGATACTTGACAAAACGGGAGTGGCCGTCAGGACCGGCACACACTGCGCACAGCCCCTGATGGACCGCTTTGGTGTAGACGGTACAATACGCGCCTCAATGTGTTTTTACAATACCACTGAAGAAGTGGATATTCTTATAGAGGGTATAGAAAAAGTTAAGAAAATGATGTTATGATGAGTAAAGATAAGACCATTGACCAGGCACAGGAGTCCATCATAGATGAGTTTTCATTATTTGATGACTGGATGGACAGGTATGATCACCTTATTGAAGAGGGCAAGAAGTTGCCCTCACTTGATGAAAAATATAAGCATAATGATTATCTTATCGAAGGGTGCCAGTCAAAAGTATGGCTTTACCCTGAGTTTATTGATGGTAAGATATATTTTAAGGCCGACAGCGATGCTATAATAACAAAGGGAATAGCAGCATTGCTGGTCAGGGTGCTGTCGGGACACACCCCGGATGAGATAATTAATGCGGACCTGTACTTTATTGACAGGGTGGGGCTCAGTCAGAACCTTTCGCCTACCAGGTCAAACGGCCTGCTTTCAATGCTTAAGCAGATGAAACTGTATGCCATAGCCTTTAAGTCGAAACAGTAAAACCAGGAAGCATGGGAAATAATAGTGAATACATGGAAACAGAATCAAGGATCATATCCGTGCTGAAATCAGTTTATGATCCCGAGATACCCGTTAATATCTATGATCTTGGACTTATATACGAGATAAGCCTGGATGAGGATAAGGTGGCTAATATTACCATGACACTTACTGCCCCCAACTGCCCCATGGCAGACATGATTGTGGAGGAAGTAAAATATAAGGTAGCAGGCACCAAAGGGGTGAAAGACTGCAATGTCGAACTAACCTTTGACCCCCCCTGGGACAGGGATATGATGACCGATGAGGCCAAGCTGGAACTGGGATTTCTCTAGTGATATGCGTAATGCAATTGAGAAAAAGGCACAGGGTCTGGACTTTGATCTTTTTGGTATAAGCCCGGTCCGCTCCCTTGATGACCATGGTAAGAGGTTAAAGGAATGGCTGGAACGTGGCCATCACGGAGAGATGGCATATATGAACCGCAATATCGAAAAAAGAATTGATCCGCGCCGGCTGGTTGATAATGCGCAATCAGTGATCGTTACGGGAATGAATTATTACAGACGGTATGAGCCGGAAAAGGATCAACCTGTCTTTTCAAGGTATGCCCTGGGCAGCGATTACCATAAGGTTATCAAAGACCGCCTGCATAAATTGCTGGCTTTTATAAAGGAAAGGCGTCCGGGCACAGCAGGCAGGGTTTTTGTTGATACGGCACCGGTAATGGAAAGGGCCTGGGCTGTTGAGGCAGGCCTGGGATGGATAGGTAAAAACAGTATGCTGATAAATAAAAAGCTGGGATCATATTTTTTTATCGGTCTGATAATAACTGATGCAGAACTGGATTATGACAGTGCTGAAAATAAGGATTATTGCGGAAGCTGCCGTAAGTGTATTGATGCCTGCCCCATGTCTGCAATTAAGGAAGACAGGACTATTGATTCAAATAATTGCATTTCCTACCTTAGTATAGAACATAAGGGAGATATGCCGCTTGATTACGGTGAAAAAGCCGGCAGGAGAGTTTTTGGCTGTGATATATGCCAGGAGGTTTGCCCCTGGAACAGGAGAGCACCCGAAACAAAGATTAAGGAATTTGAGCCTCTGCCGGAGATAAAGAACTATACAGGCGAAAAGTGGAAAGGCATCAGCAGGGATGAATTTTATTCAGTTTTCGAAAACAGTGCGGTACTGAGAACAGGTTACAGGCGATTTATGAATATGCTGAAATAATCGGTAGAAACTTATTATACCTAAGTCTTCTTATTGTCCTGAACAAAAAGGCAAAGGCCTGAGAGGTAATTTCAAAATGGTATTTATCAATATTATTGGGAGAAAATGAAAAGGATTATAACACGGGCAGATTTTGTAAACCGTCAATATTCTTTTAAAAAAAGCACATTGATTATTTTTTGCATCCTGTTGTCTTTAACGGCTGTTCCTGCACAGGATGAGGTGTCTGCGGATGAAAAACTGAAATCATACTTGCACAGGGATTTTTTTAAGTTAAATATATTAATGCAGTCCGGGGCAAGGTTTTCTTTCAGGGATGATAATTTTCAGGGCGGCAGGACTTTTGAGCTTGCCAATGCCCGCATCAGCTTGAGAGGCGGGCTCAATAAAGGCTTTTTTTACCGAATAAATATAAATGCCGTATCCGATCCTGTACTTCTCGATGCCTTTGTCGGGTACAGGTTGAACAAATATGTAAGTGTTGCTGCCGGTGCAATGAAACCAACACAAACACTGGATTATATGCCCGAACCTGGTTCAACGGATTTTATTGACCGTACGAAAATGACTGGCTTGCTTGTGAGTTCCCGTGAGATTGGTGTTTCGGCCAGCGGTGATATTGGAGATTTTTACTATTATGCCGGTATCTTTAATGGCACCAGGTTGCAGAGAAACAATAATAACAAAATGTATGGCATTGGCAGATTGCAATATACAATACGGGATTTGATTCCCGCCTCCATGCAGCTGGGACTGAGTGCATCACACGGTAATTCGCCCGGTGTAAGATCAGGCAGCTCAGGGCCCTTTCTCGAAGGCACACGTACCATATGGGGTGCAGATCTGCGTGTTGAGTCGGGGAAAATGATCCTTGCATCTGAATATCTTGCAGGCCATCTCCAGGTTGTGGGCATGGCAGGTGAAAAAGAACTTATCAGCGGATACTATTTTACTTACGGATATGTTGTGTCAGAGAGCTTAATGGTACTGGGGCGCTGGCAGACGTGGTCATACAGGGAGGCAGATACCAGGGAAAGTCAGCTTACGCTGGGTACAAATATTACAGTAACCGAACTTGTGAGTTTCCGCTTTAATATTGATGCTTATATCCCGGCTAATGCAGGAAACAGCTACGGGGCTTCAGCCGTTTTCCAGGTTCAGTTCTGAGCAGTTCAGAAGACTAATCATGGATTAATGAAATCATGATTGCTTTGTGAAGTTATTACAGAAATAAGAGAGAGTTAACATATACAATGACATCCTTTGCAGACAGGGTAATAAAATTCAATAAGGAACTCAGTTTTGAGGGATCGTTGCCTGATGGGATAAAAGTTATGAATCCTTTCAGGGAAAACCCGCAGGCATTATCCATAACCAGATCCTTCTATAAAAAATACTATGAGGATAATAAAACAAGGAAAATCATTCTCGGCATAAACCCCGGCCGCTTTGGTGCCGGACTTACGGGTATACCTTTTACAGACAGCAAAAGGCTTGCAGAAGTTTGTGGTATTGAAACCGGTCTGGAAAAATCACATGAGCCTTCTTCTGTCTTTATATACAAAATGATTGAACGATACGGGGGGTCCGAAAAATTCTACAGTGATTATTTTATCAATTCGGTATGCCCGCTGGGGTTCTTACGTAAAAGTGAAAAAGGAAACTGGATCAACTGCAATTACTATGATTATAAGGCCTTGTTTGATTCACTCAGGGAATTTATTGTTATAAGCCTGGAACAGCAGCTTAGCTTTGGGCTTGACTCTGAAATTTGTTTTGTGCTGGGGAAAAAGAATGCTCTGTTCCTTAAGGATATTAATGAGAAGGAGAAGTTGTTTGGTTCTCTTGTAATTCTTGATCATCCGCGGTATATTGAGCAGTATAAATCAAAATACAGGGATAAATATATATCCGGGTATTTGAGTAAGCTGAACCAGGGCTGATACCAGCCATTATTTAAACAGATTAGCGTATGTACAGGTCAATCTATTCATTTTTACTATCTCTTTCACTGATCAAATCCGGGTGTTGGAATCGCATTATAGTACCGGTCACTTTTATCTTCTTTCTATATGGATGCGGAAATTCGCTTAATAAGCGGGAAAAGAGCTCCGAAAAGGAAATTTTTATGTGGGTTGGTGCCCAGAAGTTACAGCAGGAACAGCCCCATACCCTGGAAAATATGCTTTTGTTTGCCAGGAGGTTTGATATTATTCCTTATTCATCAGGGATGAATGATGAAGATAAGTTGAAGGATTTTCTGGCACAGTGCCATGAGCTGGGTATTTCCAGGACATGGATCGAAATAGGACCGGGTCGCGATGCAAGCATACGCGATTTCGTTGAGGATGAATCGGTACGTAAACCGGTTCTGGAAAGAATGACTGCTCTGGCAGGGATATATAAGGAGTATTACCCCGACTTTGCAAGGATAACCCTGTTTGATGAGGCTCCCCTGGGCGCTTTCAGCAGACCTGAGGCAAAAGGGGGGGGAGTATATACGAAAATGCTTGAAGAGTTCATGGAGTATGGGCCGGAGGCTTTTGCTCTCCTGCAGAAGGCTATTAAAAAGGAGATGCCGGGAGCCGAGGTGGGGATTTTTATGCATCATCCACATAATGCCTCCCGGACAATGGCAGGTAAGTATTCGACGATTGAGAGGTTTATGGAGGATTGCAGCGGGTTAAGTGCTGTTCCTGATTTTATTTTCTCCGATGTGTACCGGGGTTATTTTACGCGGGGATATGGTATGGAGGCTACTAACTCTTATATTGAAGATGTGGCACGGCATACATCGGAGCTGGCCAAAAAGTATAAAATCAAAGCCTATCAGTTGGGACAGATGCATACCATAAAGCTGGGCTACACCCCGGGCAGGATGGAGATAGACCAGAATGTAGAGGCTATGATAAGGGGTGGTATTGACGGCATGGGCTGGTACTGGCCTAATTATGCTGCCACTAACTATACAAAAGGCTCCGATGATAGTAAAATAGTTCCTCTTGGTTATGATATATCTTTTGATCCGTTTGTACCCAATGCATGGGGAAAGACAGGTCCGGCCGGATCGGTATATGCTACCTCGCGAGATCGTTTTGTATATTCATACCTGCGGATGATAGAAGAAAATGGCTGCTTGCAATCGGAAACACATTTTGATCTCTGGATATATGGATATGACTTTGACCATGCAGAGCATAAAGTGTATCTTGAAACCAGTACAGAACATGGTAATAGCTATGAGCTTATCGGGCATTTTAATCCACAGCATGATAGGGATGCGTATATTGAAGGAACAGGGGAAGAGTATATTTATTCATATAATGATAAATGGCATGCCCTTGCCTTCCATGGTTTGTCAAGGGAGAAATACCTGCAGGAAGACAGTGCGCGGTACAGTACGTCAGTAATGATCGAAACAACTGGAGGGAGCGACCTTTCAAAATTGGCAGCTGTGTATATAATGCCATACAGGATGACCCGTAACTATATTACCGAAGACCTGGTAACCGGCTTTATTGAGAACCGTCCGCGCTGGGTGGAAACAAACAGCCTGTGTAGCTACATCTGGCCATCACCCCGGACACTGGGGTCCGGGGATTCACTTATAATGAGAATTAAATGACCATCATGCGTTATACTTTGTCTTTACTGATTATATTATTCACGGTGGCACTGTCCTCCTGTGTTAAGCAGCCAGATGCCATTTATCCGGCTTCAGGCGACTTCTGGAAGAAGCAGGGCATTAACCAGGTGCTAGATTGCTGGGCCCCGAATCTCAGAGATACCGTAAGCGGCGGTTTTAATGCTTTCCTTGACCGCAAGTGGCAACCATATAATGGCAGTGAGCAATATCCCGGTATGATCTCACGTCATCTTTTCAGCTTTTCGGTGGGCTACCTTTTAACAGGTGATGGAGAGTATCTGCACCAGGCCGGACAGATATATGATTATATGATTAAACATGGCTGGGATAGCAAGTACGGGGGCTGGTATAATGCCCTTGATAATAACGGCAATGTTTTGGATTCGGCTAAAGACGGTTTCTATCAGCCCTATGCCATCACCGGACTTGTAATGTATTATTTTGTCACACATGATAAAGAGGTACTTGATTATATAGAGCAATCAAACGATATAATGGAGATGAATGCCTGGGATCATGAATACGGAGGGTATTATCGCAGCCTTAACAGAGACCTGGCAGTTCAAAGCAGCGATAAAGATTTTTCGCCACAGCTGGCACCTGTGTCAGGCTACCTCATATACCTTTACCTGGCAACAAGGGACCGGGTATACCTTGAACAGATGGAGAAAATAATGGCTACGGTCAATGAAAAGATGTCATCTCCGACCGGGCCGTGGATACTGGAGCGTTTTGACCGAAAGTGGAATTATACCTCTGAGGCCGGGAATGATGGCACTGAGCTAAATACAGGACATAATATTGAAATTATATGGATGCTTTTACGGCTTTATGAGCTGACGGAGAAAAAGGATTATCTGCAGAGGGCCAACGAGCTTCAGCAGCTAATATATAAGTATGGCTTTGCAGAGGAAGAGGAAATGTGGTACCACAAAATCGGGCTTGCTGATCCTGCGGTACATAAGGTATCATCACCCTGGTGGATACAGGCATACGGTAATATGTGCTCCCTGTCTCTGTACAACATAAAGAGGGAAGACAGATTCCTGGAGTTCTACAGGAAAGGTACTGAATTCTGGAACAGGAATTTTATCGATAATGAATATGGTGGGGCCTATCTGTCGGTTAACCTTGACGGCAGCATTGATAAGGGGAACAAGGCAGTGCGCAGCAAGACATCATACCACAGCATGGAGCATGCTATGGTAAATTATATTTACACCAGTCTTCTAAGCGGGGATAAAAGTGTTAAACTTCATTTTAAGCTGGATAAACACCTTGCGGCTGAAAAACTTTACCCTCTTCCACTTGAAACAAAAGGTTTTTCTATCAGCCAGGTTAGCATCAATGGAGAGCAGTGGAATGATTATGAAGACAGCTTTATCTGTCTGCCTTCCATGGAGCAAATGAATATAGAGGTGATTATAAGAAATAAATAATATCCGTTCAAAGAAAAATGCCAGTTATGAGATCAATATTCAATATATCGAAGACAGTTCTTTATATGTTTATATTCATGTTGATTAGTCAGGTGGTCAGGGGCCAAAACATTGTGGCTCCGTTTACAGTATCTGCCGACTCCCTTGAAACAGCCAGCTTCGACCTGCTTATTTATGGTAAGGGTATTCATGAGGACGCATTACAGGTAAGCCTGATGACTAATCCCGCCTTTGGAGGAAAATGGGAGCAGGTAGAAAGATGTAAAGCCGAAATATCACATAATGGTCAATTCCTTATTCTGGATTCCTTAGATAAAGCATTATACATGGGTCAGGATATCCGTGAGAACTATATATCCATGAGGCTTGAGTCCACAGCAACGAGAGAGATACTGATATCGGCTGTCTATGTTTTGCCCCACGGGATTTGGAAAGGTACAGTTTCCATAAACACCATGGCAGATCTTATTGAAGAAAGTCCCCATGAACTGAAGGACCTGAGCCTGGCCGTGCATGTGCGGCCACAATCTTATGTGCTGGAGCCCGGGGCAGGGTGGATCGAGCATATTGAAGCAAATGTCAGACATCATAAGCCCGGTGTCAGGGAAGTGGAGTGGCTGGACATAATTTTCTAATACAAATAAAGGGTGTAGCCGCAGCTAGCTGCCGGTATTCGACTGGCTCTGCCCATGGTAAACAATTTAAGAGTATTGTCCGGGTTGGGTTGTGTAAGCGTGGGTCTTCCTTATTTTCCTTATTGTCCTGAATAAAAAAGCAAAGGCCAGTGTCCCGACTACCAGGTTAGCAATGAAACCTGCCCAGAAGATCCCGTTTATCCCTAATATCTTTGATCCGGCCCATGCCAGGGGGACATAAAGTACAATCATCCTTATAATGGAAAATATCACTGCCGGATAAGGTCTGTTTATTCCGTTAAAGCTGGCAGTGCTTAGCATAACCAGTCCCTGGAACCCATAACTGGCCCCCACAATATAGAAGTATTTTTGAGCGATGGCAATCACCTTCGTATCATCCGTGAAGACAGATGCTATATCCCGGGCAAAAAACAAAAAAATGATAAATACTATTACACCCCAAATCATTGAAAACACAAGGGCATAGTTAAGGGATTTGAATATACGTGAAAACATATATTTGCTGATATTCTGCCCTATAAAGATGATCATCACTGAACCCAGAGAGGCAATAACCATAAGGGCAAACATCTCAACCCTGGTGGCAACGCCGAAAGCGGCAACGGCTTCTTCACCGAAAGAAGCTATTATCCTGGTTATAACGCCTATTGATATTGGAGTGATAAGCATACCAAGCGCTGCAGGGCCTGCTATATATATCACCTTCTTCCATGTTACGAGAATGTCCCTTACCCTTCCGAAATTCAGGGTAAGAAGGTTTTCCCTCCTTATCAGGACAATAAGTATAAAGACCAGGCCAGCACTTCTTGCTATCACTGTGGCAAGGGCAGCGCCTTTAATACCCATCTCAGGAAAGGGGCCGTAGCCGAAAATCAGCAGGGGATCAAGAATAATATTCACAAGGGCAGATGCTACCATCAGCATACCCGGCAGAAAGGTGTCGCCTGTGGCTCTTACAATATTATTGCCTATGGTTGGTATTACAACGAAAGCCACCCCGTAATACCATATACTCATATAATCATAAATATATCCCATTATCTCTTCCCGGGCTCCCAGGGCACGAAAGAGTGGTCTTATGGTTAACAGGCCGGCCAGAACAAAGAGAAGTACCACAATGAAGCCCAGCAACAAGGCCCTGCTGGCCATTATCCTTACCTCACTGCGGTTTCTTGTAATAATATTCCTTGATATAAGGGAACTGGTCCCTATACCTATTCCACGCGACAGACTGTTGATAAACATTATTACAGGAAAGCTGAAACCTATGGCTGCAAGCTGCTGTACTCCCAGCTTGCCTATAAAATATGTGTCAACAAGGTTAAAGATCACCATTCCTATCATCCCGAACAGCATGGGCCAGGTAAGTGTGATAAGCTGGTTTTTTATATTTCCCCCTGTAAGGTTCTTATTTATCTTTTCAGACATTCCCTGCTTTGTAGTTTTGGATCAAAAAGAAAGTGATTATTTTCCTAAGTTAAAAATCAATTTGCCTGTGACCGCAGGTGTTTTTGCCTTATCCTGCTGCCGGACTGCATTGGGGAGACTGGATTTATTAATATGACGGTAAGGCTGTTATAATATATTTATACCTATAAAACCTGCAGGTATGAGTAACTGTCAATTTATTCTGACGGCTGATTTTTATATATTTGTTTAGTGAGTCAGCGTACTTATCCGTACAGCTCAGTGTATCAATAAAAAAAGCAGGCGATGAGACCATATATCTTAGCTGAAACAAACTGGGAAGCCCTAAAGGATGCTTCCATTGATCTGGCAGTGCTGCCCTGGGGTGCTACCGAAGCACATAATTTTCATTTACCCTATTCCACCGATAATATTGAATCAGACAGTATAGCAGCAGGCTCTGCTGCCATAGCCTGGGAGAAAGGTGCCAGGGTGATGGTTCTTCCGGCAATACCTTTTGGGGTAAACACCGGACAGAAGGATATCTTTATGAGTATTAATATGAATCCGGGTACGCAATATGCCATACTGAATGATATTATTGAGGGGCTTGACAGGCAGGGTGTACATAAGCTGCTGATAATGAACAGTCACGGCGGCAATGATTTTAAGCCTGTAGTGAGGGAACTTGGACTTATATACCCTGGGATGTTTATAGCTATAGCTGAATGGTTCCGCATGCCGGATATTAAAGATCATTTTGGCAACCCGGGCGATCATGCCGGTGAGATGGAAACAAGCCTCTTATTATACCTCAGACCTGAACTTGTTCTGCCCGAAGAAAAATGGGGAAAAGGAAAGGAGAAGAGAAACAGGATAAAGGCTTTTGGCGAGAGTTGGGCATGGACTGAAAGAAGATGGTCGCAGGTGAGCGAAGATACCGGAATAGGTGATCCCGCCGGGGCAAGCAGGGAAAAGGGTGAAAAATTTTACCGGGCAGCATGCAAAAGAATGGCTGAACTCTTTATTGAAATATGCAATGCGGATATTGGTGATATGTATGAATAATTCTCAGATAATTTAGAGCCTGTAAAATCATCCGGCTGATAAAGCTGTATAGATTATTTTCAGACAAAAGACCTATTAATCCCATAGCTCTTTAGAAAAAAGCTTAGCTTTAGTAAGATATTTATCAGTTGGAAATCAGGATGACCGCGTATATTAATTTAAAATATGACTGTTTATGACCTATGACAGGAATGCTGATCCGGAAAAGGATGAAGGAGACCACATGGATCATTTCCATGATCTGATGCGTTATATTATTGAACACACCAACAGTGCGGTGGCTGTGCATGATACAGATCTTCGCTATATCTATGTCAGCCAGCGTTACCTTGATCAATTCGGGCTAAAGGACAGGGATATTATTGGAAAACATCACTATGATGTTTTTCCGGACCTGCCACAGAAATGGAAGGATGTGCATCAGAGAGTACTGAAAGGAGAGGTGGTGGGGGCTGACAGGGATGATTATAAAAGAGATGACGGATCGGTACACTGGACACGGTGGGAATGCAGGCCATGGTATGAAAGAGACGGATCGATAGGGGGCATTATTGTCTATACCGAGGTGATAACAGAGCAGGTAAAAGCAGAGGAGGAGTTGCGCAAGCTGAAAGACAACCTGGAGGCTGAGGTGGAGACAAAAACCAGGGAGATGAAAGAACAGCTTATTGAGCTGGAGCGTTTTCATGATGCCACCGTGGAAAGGGAATTCAGGATGAAGGAGTTGAGGGATGAGATAAGCAGTTTAAAAAGTGAGATTGAAAACCTGAAAAATCATTAGCTTCCAAAGGAAAAGCTATGTCAGAGAAATTTCTTACAGTTCTTAAGAGGTTGTATCCCCGGCATTATATAACGAGGAAACCACCTGCCAGAATGATTTAACCGAAAAGTATAACATAGACCATAAAAACAAGTTTGGATTTGAATCCGGACAAATAATTTCTCAGGCAACCCGGGGTTTAAAATTTAAACGATAGTCCTATGCCCAGCATTTCTTTAAACTGAACCCTGGGTCCTTGTGAGATGCCCTCAGCATCAGTATATGCAACATCATCATCATATATAATATGTGTACTTATATTAGCAGAGAGGAACTGGTTGATCTTCATATTCAGCATTGCCTTCCAGCTTACATCTATATTCTGCGGCTTTTCAATATAATTTGAGAAAAGATCAAGGGTGGATGATAAATTAACATTCTCCATTATTTCCCTGTTCAGCCCAAGCTTAACCGATCCTCCGAATTCTGCCCTCATATTTTCCCCGGGATCAACACCGAAGCTGCCGGCTGTGGAGAGGCTGTCATCTGTTATTATCGTAATCTTCCCTGTCAGGGGCGAAAGTGAAAGGAAGAATGAATCATCCTTTTTATATTCCATACCCAGGGACATCATAATATAACCCGGTGAAAGGAAATCTGAGATTACAATTTTTCCCGTTTCCGTCTGTTTATATCCTTCTGTGAACTGTGTTTTGAAATTAAGCATGCCGCTGTAGAACCAGTTGCCCGAGGTTTTGCGTCCGTATTTGGAGATCAGTTCAAGATGGTCGTCAGTCTTGGTTGGAGACTCCTCACCCACCTTCTGTATCCCGTAACCCATATCCAGGGAGTTGGCCCATGAATTATTATCTTTAGTATAATTAAGATTAAAAGCTGAAAGCCCGTTTATGGCGTAGGAACTTTCCCCTCCCTGCGCCCAGTTGGTAAGAC
>JBKHBA010000018.1:0-17525 GCA_046542595.1 Bacteroidales bacterium
ACTATTATCGGGCCGAGCTGAATTATTCTGGGTACAATAATTCCAACTTTCATCCGGCTTTATTCCTTTTTAATGTGATTACCTTAAAAAGATGATTAAATAATAAAGGATATACAAAAAGCATTAGCAATACATCGAGACGTACAAATAAATTATCAAATATTAATAAGAATGTAGTGTTCAATAAAAGAGCATATGTTTCATTACTATTATACTTGATTTTCTCAGTTACTGTCATGCCCAGCAATAGATAAATCAATATAACTACCATAAGAATGCTCACACCTAGCCACCCCATTGTATTAAAAGCCAGCATATATACAGAACCAACAATCAAAGATGGAGTAATCAGTTCCGGATCTGGTTCTCTGATTTTGATAATGTTTTTTATTCTGGCGGTAATGCTTTGGGGAATAATGCAATAGAACAGAAAAGATTTAAAGTCTTTCTTGTCCAGCTCATTTTTACCTGATTCTATATTCTTCTGCAGATTAGCCAGAGGTGAGGATATATACAGATATGTCATGTAGTGGTAATGACTGATATTTAAATCTTTAAATTCACTGCTAGCTCCAAGACCATCCAGAGTCATTTCCTCATTTATATTACTTCTGAAGTTTCCATACAGTCCGAATAGTAATGAAACAATTGGGATGACCAGTATACCAGCAATAATTACTTTAATCGGTATCCGTCTAACATATAATAGGATCAGGAATATCCATGACGTCAGCATCCAAACTATAGTTCCTCTTCTAAGAATAAGTACCTGAACGATTAATAACAGTATACAATATAAAACAAATCGTATCTTTTTCTTTGACAGGAATGTGTTTAGAAAAACCAGGGAAAAATATATAGATAAAGTATTAAACAATGGATCCAGTACCGAAACTCCAAATACTTTATAGTCATACTGGCGGTTAAGTATTGGTAAATAGCCAGTTCCAACAATATCTGCAACTGCTAATGCTATTATAATAATAAACAGAATATCAACTATAAACAATTCAGATTCCCTTATGTTATGCTTGCTGGTTTTCAGATTTCCAGTGAAGTATCCGGCTGATAAAAAAAGAATAAAAGATACGCCCAGGAAGATCACCAGACTCAGTGAAATAGGAGGATAAAGGTCGCTCCAGCTAAATAAATAAAGGATGATAGCCACTAGAAAGGAAATACAATAAACAAAAAAGGGGTTTAGTATGACTTGAATATTTAACTTACTATTAGCTGGCTTTGTTTCCATTTACGATTAAACTTAGCCAATTCGACATTTCAAGCTTTTCAAAATATGGATGTATACTGAATTCTCCTTTTTCTTTTATCCAGGAATAGTCAACTTCCGGATTATTTTGATCAATTATTTTTACCTGGTCAGGGTTGTAAAACTCTTCGTTCCTGATTCTATTGTTAGTTGTAATAAGCTTCTTCCCAAGGGCCAGAGCCGCAATAGCGTTATGTGTGTAACCAGATTGATCCGGGAAAGGCAGATCTATGATTACCTTAGACTGGGCTCTTTTTTTAACTACTGTCTCCGGACTTACAGGCTTGTAAATCAGGTATTCATGATTCAGTTTCCTTGTTATGGCCTCATAGTTAAGGGTATAATCGCAAATCCATTTGTTTTTTTCTCTGAATCTTTTAATTGCCAGGTATAATAGATAGGAGTGAAGAGAATTTTTATAAGCCGGTAACAGCTTAATGTAATATTTGAAAGGCCTGCTTACTAATTGTTTATCAATGATTTCATCAAGTAATTTCAACCTGTGTTCCGTGAATTTCCCGACAAATAATAGATCGTATTTGTGGTTTTTGTTTTGACTATCTTCATTTTTGATAAAGAAATTAGGGATATAATCCCAATTATGCTTCTTCGAATCATCATGATCAAAAGTAAATACCCTGTCGAATAGTTCTGTTGTTTTCAGGCAAGAAAACTTATTGGTTGAATCCCACAGGTAGAGTATGGTTTTAATATTCTTATTCCTGTTTCTGAGTTTTCTAATTAAACAGGAGCAGAGTACATGACAATTAATCGAAAGTAATACATCAAAATTAAGGTTGTCAATAGTTGATAACTGCTTTTTGATGTGTTGTTCCTTTTTGAAGGTTAAAGCATAAAATGTTCTCCTGAGAGACCTGAGTTTTGCATCAGGAGATTGATAGTCAAATGGTAATATTTTGTTTTCAATCCAGGTTACTTCAAATCCTTTTTTCTGAAGAGCATCATTAATATGCTTTTCTATACCGTAGAGAACAGGACTTATAAGTAACAATCTTTTCACAGTTTCCTGCTTCGTACTTTAATTTTCATTCAATAAAATGATAGAGTATTATGAGTAATCGATAATGAGGAATAAAAGATGTTTTTTGAGACTATTTATTTAGTGAATACGATATCCTGAATTAAATCTTGAACAATCTTCTTAATCTCCATGTGATTTATTTTGTAAGTAACTTTTAAAGGAGGCTCATAGTAAACATCCATTCCCGGTATATTTGATATTTTCCCTTCCTCGGCTAAATGGTAAAGCTCTGGCTTGTTCTTCTTACAATATTCTATATCCTCGTCCATATAAACTAATGTAAACCGTTCTTTACCTATTATCTCTTTCACTTGCTGTCTTATTTCTTCGGTTGGTGAAATGAAAGAACATATTACAATATAACCCTGGTCGTTCAGTATGCGGGCAATATGTGCAACCCTGCGCAGATGCTCTGCACGGTCGGCAGGGGAGTGATCCAGTTCCCTGGAAAGGCCGCTGCGGACTGTGCTGCCATCTAACAGAACTACAGAGGCGCCACGGTCAAACAGCTCTCTTTCAAGGGTGTAGGCGAGGTCGTTTTTACCTGATCCATGTAAGCCGGTTATCCAAATTGTAGACCCTTTGTGACCATTGCGCTGAGTTCTTTCTTCTTCACTGATCAGGCTTTCACCTTTTTTTATTTTTTCTTTATCAATGTCGGTAATGCGTGATGGTAATTTATCACTGGCTCTTTTGTCAAGGATCATTCCCACTGCGCATGTGTTGTGGGTAAGCGGATCAATTAATACAAATGATCCTGTGTTCTTGTTCCTGCGGTAAGGGTCGAAAAATAAAGGTTTGTTAGTTGTTATGACTACCCGGCCGATATCATTTAGTTCAAATGTTTTTTTCTTTTCCTTTTTAAATGTGTTTACATCAACCCTGTATTTTGCCTCATCTATGCGTGCACGTGTTGTATTGGTGTTATGCTTTATATAAAAAGTCTTTGAGATGTCCATCTCTGTCTCATCCATCCAGACGAGCATAGCCTCAAAATGCCGGTCGACCTTGGGGGCATTATCGGGTTGGATGATCATTTCGCCCCTGGAAATGTCAATTTCATCCTTAAGGGTTATGGTAACCGACTGGGGAGGGAATGCTTTTTTCTTCCTGCCGTCATAGGTGATAATAGATTTCACATTTGACTTTTTCATCGAAGGCAGAACCATAACCTCGTCATTTTCCTTTATTATCCCAGAGGCAACCCGGCCTGAAAAGCCTCTGAATGCCCTGTCCGGACGTAATACATATTGTACCGGGAACCGGAAGTCCTCAAAATTATGGTCGCTGCTGACATGAACGGTCTCGAGGTATTCCATCATGCTCTTGCCATGGTACCAATTCATGTTTTCTGAAATTGTCACAACATTATCTCCTTTGAGAGCTGATATTGGTATACATTCAATGTCGGGTATATTGAGCCGGGTGACAAACTTTTTATAGTCGATGCTTATCCTGTTAAAAACCTTTTCATCATAATCAACCAGATCCATTTTATTTACCGCCAGCACAACGTGTTTTATCCCTAACAGGGAAACAAGAAAGCTGTGACGTTTAGTCTGGGTAATAACACCTTTTGTTGCGTCTGTCAGTATTATAGCCAGGTTTGCCGTTGATGCTCCTGTGACCATATTCCTGGTGTATTGCTCATGACCGGGAGTGTCTGCGATAATAAACTTTCGCCTGTTGGTGGAGAAATACCTGTAGGCAACATCAATCGTTATTCCCTGTTCCCTTTCGGCTTTCAAGCCATCAAGCAGCAATGCATAATCAATATCCTCACCGGCATGGCCAACACGCTTGCTGTCTTTAATTAAGGCCGACAGGTGATCTTCGTAGAGCTTCTTGCTGTCAAACATCAGTCTCCCTATCAGCGTGGATTTGCCATCATCAACTGATCCTGCTGTAAGGAAGCGGAGCATGTCTTTATGCTCGTCCTGATCGAGAAAAGCTTTAATATCTAAATTCTCTTTATTCATTTTCTTTATTCTTCTCTTGTTATTGGAAATAGTGAAACGATAGAATAGTCCGGTAGACTATTATTAAAAATATCCTTCACGTTTCTTTTGCTCCATACTGGCATCCTGGTCAAAGTCGATCACCCTGGTAGTTCTTTCTGATTTGGTGACAGTCATCATTTCCTCGACTATCTTTTCTATGTTATCGGCTTCTGACTCCACTGCGCCTGTAAGGGGATAGCAGCCGAGGGTGCGGAAGCGCACTTTTCTCATTTTTGCTTTCGATGCCAGCTCTGTTGGCATCCTGTCATCATCTGCCAGTATCAGTGCACCATCGATTTCCACAACAGGTCTTTCCTTTGCATAGTAGAGAGGAACAATAGGAATATTCTCAAGTCGTATATACTGCCAGACATCGAGTTCAGTCCAGTTGCTGATAGGGAATACTCTTATCGACTCTCCTTTATGGACTTTTGTATTATATATATCCCATAATTCAGGTCGCTGATTTTTGGGATCCCACTGGTGGATTTTGTCGCGGAATGAGAAAATTCTTTCTTTGGCCCTTGACTTTTCCTCATCCCTTCGTGCTCCCCCGAAGGCAGCATCGAATTTATATTTATTCAGTCCGGCCAGGAGGGCTTCCGTCTTCATTACATCGGTATGCACCTTGCTGCCATGAGTGAAAGGTCCTATACCTTTCTTAAAACCTTCTTCATTAGAATGAACTATCAGGTCCCAGTTATTCTTTCTGGCATATTCATCCCTGAACTGTACCATCTCTCTGAATTTCCACTTGGAGTCGATATGCATCAAGGGGAACGGCACTTTGCCCGGGTAGAAAGCTTTTTCAGCCAGACGCACCATAACCGAGGAATCTTTACCTATAGAGTAAAGCATTACAGGGTTTTCAAACTCCGATGCCACCTCGCGGATAATATGGATGGATTCAGCTTCAAGTTCGCGCAGATGTGTGAGAGTGTAATTATTATTATTATTGTTTAATTTTGTTTTTGCCATGGTATTTTCAAACTAATGTGTTGATCTTATTTACTGCCTGATTGACTGTGATATTAGTTGTATCTATTCTTAAATCAGGATGCAAAGGTACTTCATACGGGTCATCTATCCCAGTGAAATTTTTTATTTCACCTCTCTCGGCTTTCGCATACAAGCCTTTAATATCTCTTCTTTTACATTCTTCCAGAGGAGTGGATATATGTACCTCAATAAAATTATTGCATAAACTTTTTACAAACTGGCGGGATTCTTCGTAAGGTGAAATAAAAGCAGCTATTACTATAACTCCATTTTTTTCGAGTATGCTTGCAAGAAAACCAATTCTTTTTATATGCCTGTCTCTTTCCTCTTTGGAGAACCCTGTTTTTGGGAAAATATCACGAACCCTGTCACCATCAAGGTATTCTACTTTCAGTCCTTTTGATTTTAATTTATTGTATAATCCTTCAGCAATAGTACTTTTACCTGAACCTGATAACCCGGTGAGCCAGATAACTTTTGGCTTTATATCTTTCTTCCCATAGGATATTTTGTTCCATGTTCTTTCATGAAAATAGTATAGTATTAGTTTTAATATAACTTCTATGCCTCCAACTGCAAGTGCTATATTTAACCTGCCGGTAAAGGCATAGACTATGGCTGTTGTTGTTACAGTAGCAAAAAATCTCCATGAGATTGTTTTGATTAATGACCTGCTGTTTGATTCCGTGAACATTCTTTATAAAATTATTAGCTATTATATAAATATTATTGTACTATAAACCCCGGGTTTACAAGGCTTTCTTTATTATATATCAATTCTTCTCCTGTTTCTATATTTGTGACAGACTTACCGGCATACTTTGCAATTGCATGTCCGGCTGCTGTATCCCATTCCATGGTTGGAGCGAATCTGGGATAACAATCTGCACTTCCTTCTGCCACCATGCACATTTTCAGTGAACTGCCGCGGCTGGCAATATTTATCTTACCCTTTTCCTTCTCGGTTTTCCTTACAAAGGATTCTGTCTTATCATTCATATGTGAGCGGCTGACAACAAGTGTATAATGCTTATTATTATTAAAAGGCAACTTTTGGGATGATGAAAAGATATCTTTCACTGAGTAGTCTTTATCAATAATTGCTTTATATGAACCTTTGTCTTTTTCAGCAAAATACAATTCACGCGTAACCGGAGTGTAGATGACCCCTAAAACCGCCTGTTTATTTTCAACAAGGGCTATATTAACTGTAAACTCTCCATTTCTTTTAATAAATTCTTTTGTGCCGTCAAGAGGATCCACAATCCACAAACTTTCCCAGTCTTTCCTCTGATCAAAAGTAATTTCTTTGTTTTCTTCACTCAGAACCGGGAAACCTGTTTTATTAAGCATACTTAATATAAGCAAATTAGATTCTGAGTCTGCCCTGGTTAATGGACTGTTATCAGCTTTAAATGATATTTCGAAATCATCTGATCTATATATCTTAAGAATTTCTATTCCTGCTTTAACTGATGCTTCTATTGCTATTTCAAGGAGTTCCTTCATTTTTACTTTTTTCATAGCACTGCCTCGTCAGTCCCATGTGGCGGGGTGGCCAAATGGCTGTTTGCGAGGGGGTTGTTGTGTGTTGGTGAAGTCTTTTTATAAGACTTATTTTATATCATTATATTGTTTGTACCACTTAATAAATTTCTTTATGCCGGTCTTTACCGGTGTTGACGGCCTGTAACCAATTACCTCTATCAGTGAATTAACATCTGCCCAGGTGGCGGGTACGTCGCCTGCCTGCATTGGCCGCAATTCTTTTTTTGCCTCCATCTTCAGCTCTTTCTCTATGGCTTCAATAAAATCCATTAGTTTAACGGGTGAGTTATTGCCTATATTGTAGATGCTGTAAGGGGCGGGAGAGGAGGAGGGGCGGGGATCCTTACCCGACCATTCCGGGTCTCCTTCGGGTGCCTTGTCAACAAGCAGTGACAGTGAATTTACAATATCATCAATATAGGTGAAGTCCCTTTGCATATCTCCCTGGTTATTTACCTGTATATGTTTTCCGCGGGTGATGGCATCAGTGAAGATATACAGTGCCATATCGGGGCGTCCCCATGGACCGTAAACGGTGAAAAACCTCAGCCCGGTGGTGGGCAGGTTGTAGAGGTGACTGTAGGTATGTGCCATCAGCTCATTGGATTTTTTGGAGGCGGCATAGAGGCTGACGGGATGGTCCACATTATCCTCTGTCGAAAAGGGCATCTTCTCATTAAGCCCGTAAACACTCGAGCTGCTGGCATAGACAAGGTGCTTAATATCATTATGGCGGCAGGCTTCGAGTATGTTGGCAAAACCCACAATATTGCTATCAATATAGGCCATGGGATTCTCAATGCTGTACCTGACACCTGCCTGTGCCGCCAGGTGCACGACATAATCAAAACCTTTTTTTTCAAAAAGGTTGTCCAGGCTTTCCCTGTCCTCAAGATCGAGCTTGATAAAACTGTATCGGGGATATTTACGGCTCTTTACCGGCTTATTATATGCAATCTTGTCCTTTTCTATGCCTGCTTCTTCAAGCCTGGAATATTTTAAGCTGACATCGTAATAGTTGTTGACATTGTCCAGGCCAACCACTTCATGCCCTTCCCCGGCAAGCTTTTCAGCGAGGTGGAAGCCTATAAAGCCTGCAGTGCCGGTAACCAGTATCCTGCTCATATTTTATCTCCCTATTCCGTAATACTCGAATCCTGCTTCAAGCAGCACTTCTTTCTCGTAAATATTACGGCCGTCAAATACGACCCTGTTTTTCATTATCTTTTCAATGACCGTCCAGTTGGGATTCCTGAACTCATTCCATTCCGTTACAAGCACCATGGCATCAGCATCAACCAGTGCCCCGTAGGAATCATCAGCATAGAATATCTTATCACCCAGTCTCCTCCTGGCCTCATCCATGGCCACGGGGTCGAAAGCTGTTACGGTAGCACCGTGGGCGGTGAATTTATCAATTAGCGTAAGGGCCGGTGCCTCCCTCATATCATCTGTGTTGGGTTTGAAGGAAAGTCCCCACAGCCCTATCTTTTTGCCTTTGAGATCTTCACCGAAGAACTTGTAAACCTTGTGAAAGATGGTTTCTTTCTGCCTCTCGTTAACCTCATCCACCGCTTTCATCACCTTCAGCTCATAGCCGTATTCACCAGATGTACGTATGATGGCTTTCACGTCCTTGGGAAAGCATGACCCGCCGTATCCCAGTCCCGCGTAGATAAACTTATTGCCAATACGCGAATCCGATCCTATGCCTTTTCTAACCATGTTGATATCGGCCCCCACCTTCTCGCAGAGGTTGGCCATATCATTGATAAAGCTGATCTTGGTTGCCAGCATGGCATTGGCTGCATACTTTGTCAGCTCGGCCGATGGTATGTCCATATACAATACCGGGTGCCCGTTGAGTATAAATGGTTTGTACAGCTTCTCGAGCAGGTTGAATGCCCTTTCGGAGTCTGTTCCCACAACTATCCTGTCAGGACGCATACAATCATTAACGGCATCACCTTCCTTCAGAAACTCCGGGTTGGAGGCCACATCGAAGTCCAGGTCCGCTTTCCTTTTTGCCATTTCATCCGCTATCTTCTGCCTTACTTTTTCGGCTGTTCCGATGGGAACGGTACTCTTGGTTATCACCAGCAGGTAATGATCCATTAATTTGCCTATATCGGATGCCACCTGGAGAACATATTTCAGGTCGGCACTCCCATTTTCGTCAGGCGGGGTGCCCACTGCAATAAAGACGGCTTCCGACTCCCTTATAGCTTCTTTCAGGTCGGTGGTGAACCGCAGCCTGCCGGCATCCACATTCCTTTTGACCATAGGTGTCAGTCCGGGTTCATATATAGGTATCTCGCCCCGGTTAAGCATATCTATTTTGTCCTTATTATTATCGACGCATTGCACGTGCACACCTGTTTCGGCAAAACAGGTACCGGATACAAGACCAACGTAACCGGTTCCTATAATAGTTATTTTCATTCCTGGATTTTAAGTTTAGGTTCTTACTTTTCTCTTATTAAACAGACCTGTTGATTAAGTCAACAAAACTAATAAAAAATACCTCTTTATCAAACCAGCAATTCTGCTTTTAATACTGTTATTGCCTGGCCTGTTATCTCCACCCTGGTGCCTTTGAGGGCGACATCCAGCCGGCCTGACCTTTTGCTGGCCTGGAATGACCTGAATTCTTTTTTTCCTGTTTTCATATTCCAGAAAGGGGCCAGGGCACAATGGGCCGAGCCGGTAACCGGATCTTCGCCTATGCCCAGTTCAGGGACAAAGCACCTGACCACGAAGTCATAATCCTTATCGGAGGATATGGCTGTTACAATAAGCTCCCCCAGTCCTGCCTTCCTTATGGCTGAAGGATCGGGGTCGGCCCCCACCACTTCTTCTTCCGACTGCACAAGCACCAGCCTCCAGTCATAATCGCTGCGGTACAGCTCCAGTGCATCAAGCCCTGTGTTCTCTTTGAATGACGGGGGTATATCTATCTTTTTAAGACTGTAGGCAGGCAGGTCCATTATAATGCCGCTGTCGTCCTTACGTATATTCAGTATCCCTGCTTTTGAGTGAAGCTCTATGGTGTCGCCGGCTTTTACCATACCCGTCTGGTAAAGTATATGTGAGGCCGAGAGGGTGGCATGGCCGCATAGATCCACCTCGCTCACCGGTGTGTAGTAGCGTATGCGGAAACCGCTGTCAAGGGGTGTCACGAAAGCCGTTTCCGACAGGTTCATCTCCATTGCTATATTCTGCATCCGTTCCGGTGCCAGGAAACCATCGCTTATATACACTGCTGCAGGGTTGCCTTTAAAAGGCTCAGTAGTAAATGCATCTACCTGGTATATAGTTCTTTTCATGATCAGGTCGCTTTTAAAATTACTGATCCAAGATACTAAATCCTTTTATGCAATGAAAAAATGCGGGGCTATTAGTATTTTTGGTGCATATAATCAGTATTTTGTATAAATAAATCTTTTAAAGTTCAGATATGACTATTGAAAAAGAGGCATGGGGTCATGCAGGAAATAACAGCGGTACTGTTATCACAACAAGGGATATGCACACCTGTGGTGAGCCGCTGAGGATCATTACGGGCGGACTGCCTGAGATAAAGGGAGATACCATACTTGAGAAGCGTAAGTATTTTGCGGATAATCATGATGACATACGCACATCTCTTATGTTTGAGCCCAGGGGACATGCAGATATGTACGGGGCTGTGCTAACTGAGCCGCTTACGGAGGGAGCTGATTTCGGCACTTTCTTTATGCATAATGAAGGCTACAGCACCATGTGCGGTCATGCCGTGATAGCCCTTACAAGGTATGTCCTTGAATCGGGATTCGTTAAGAAGAAGGGCGACAGCCCTGTCCTCGAGATTGATGTGCCTGCCGGGAGGATACGGTCAAGGGCTTATATGATGGATGGAAAGGTGGTAGGTGTGTCTTTTGTCAATGTCCCTTCCTTCCTGCTGATAAGGAATGAAACGCTTGAGGTAAGGGATATTGGGCGAGTCAACTTTGATGTGGCCTATGGCGGCGCTTTTTATGCTTTCTGTGATGCTGCTGAGCTGGGTCTTAATCTTGATGGAACGGATTATCAAAAGCTAATCGATTATGGCAGAAAGATCAAGGCGGCCGTGACGGAGAATTTCAGGATAGATCATCCCTTTGAGCCTGACCTGGGCTTTCTGTATGGCACTATCTTTACCGGCAGGGCGCATGATTATGATAACTGGAGCCGTAATGTCTGTGTCTTTGCCGAAGGTGAGCTTGACCGCTCGCCAACGGGATCGGGACTGAGTGCCAGGGCGGGACTGCATTACAGCAAGGGGGAGCTGAAGGTGGGTGAGAAGGTGACGGTGGAAAGCATACTGGGGACAAGCATGGATTTGGAGATTAAAGAGGTGGTGGATTACGGACCTTACCGTGCCGTGATACCTGAGATCAGCGGTATGGCATATTATACCGGCAGTAGCGAGTTTGTGGTTGAGCCGGATGATCCGCTGGCTAAAGGTTTTATTTTCAGGTGACAGGTGTCAGCCTGGATCATCAGATGAAATTACGGGGTCATCTTTCAGATTATAAGGTTCTGATTTTAACTTCAGCCTGGATTTACTGTGAGGGGTAGCGGAATAAAAGTTAAACTGCCATTGTCTAATAAGAAATTAACATTAATACAAAATACTATGAAGTCAATAATGAAAAGCATGGGGGTTCTTTTACTCTCAATGATTGTGATGAGTGCATCGGGACAGCAGCGTATGGGAATGCGTAATGCCGATCCGGCGGAACAGGCAAAGCTGCAGATAGAGCAGATGAAAGAGATTATCGAGCTGAAGAATAAGAAGGAGGAGAAAGATGTTAAAGAGGTGTTTGTTAAATATAATAAGCAGCGCCGTGATATTTTCAGCTCAATGCAGCAGGGTAATCCCGGTGCCAACAGGGAAAAGATGCAGAAGATAATTAATAAACAGGATGAAGAGCTGAAGAAACTGCTGGGTGAGGAAAGGTTTGAAGCCTATAATGAGAAGATGGAGGAGATAAGGCGGAACCGCAGACGCAGGAATTAGATATCCTGCCTTTTGTTTTAGCTATGGCAGTGGTCTCTGACAATGTACACTGCCGTCATGCCCTCAGGATGACAGTCTGATAACTGTTATTTCCGGGGGCATTCCTATGCGTGCCGGCATACCTATGGTGCCAAGGCCGGGGTTTACATACAGGTAATTATTATCATCACCATAAAGGCCATACCAGGCGGGGTAGAGCAGCCGCGCCGGACTGAGACTCACGCCGGGCAGCAGCAGGCCTATCTGCATACCGTGGGTATGGCCCGAAAGGGTCAGGTGTATATCGCTGCGTTTGCTTATCTCCCTTACCCAGTGGTTTGAGTCATGGCTGAGCAGTATCCTGAAGTCGGCGCTGCCGGCATCCTCCATGGCCCGGTCAGTGTCGCCATAATAAAGGTCGGGTACACGCCCGTAGGTAGCCACCCCGGTAATTGCAAGCCTTACACTGTCGATCATAATACAGGCCAGGCTGTCCTGAAGGTAAACATGCCCGGCTCCCCTGAGCATATTGCCGATCACAGCCATATGCTCACTGTAATTATCGCTGTCGTACATGCCGCTGTACAGACCGGTGTCGTGATTGCCCGGTATGGCATAAACACCATGCCTGGCTTTCATGGTTCCCAGTATGTCCATAAATGGCTCCATCTCATCGTGCAGTATGGTGACAAAATCGCCTGTGTTAACTATTATATCAGGCTTCATGGCATTGATACTGTCTGTTACCTGCCTGAGCTTATCCCTGTGCCCTTCAAAGCTTTTAAGGTGAAAGTCGGATATATGCACTATGGTGAATCCCTCCAGGGCCGGCGGCAGCCCGCGGTATTCTATCTCAACTGTTTTGTACCTGAAGTTAAAACGGCCGTGCCACATCCCGGTAAGGAAGAGAACGACCAGCAGGAAGACAAGGGCTGCAAGAAACCATAATGATTTCTTTATTATTACCGGCCGGGGTTTTGCCGGCCTGTTTAGTGAACTCTTCTTCATCTTGTCGTTTAATTATCAATGTCGCTACCTAATATTATTGCTATGCTCAATGAGCATTATTTCACAGCTTTTAATTTTTTGTCAAAGATACCGTTTCCGTGATTAGTCTGGAAGCTAATTGTTATTTTTGGGGAAAATAGTGTGTCAGATATGAAGCTTGAATTTCATTCTCCGGGCTATATGCCTGCATGTGGTCTTACATTCGTGATAATAGGGGCACGGTATAAGGGTAGGTGGGTTTTTGTACGGAACAGAAAGCGCAACAGCTATGAGCTGCCGGCCGGGCATATTGACCCGGACGAAGAAGCTGATGTTGCTGCTGCCCGTGAGCTGGGGGAGGAGACAGGGGCTGATAAGTTTGATATTCAGTGTATTGCCACATATACAGTTAGCAGTGATGACAGCTTCAGGGCCGGCAGGTTGTATTATGCCGTTATTGCCGCGTTGGGACAGGAAAGGGATGAGGATGAGATAGGGGAGGTGATTTTTGCCGATAGCCTGCCTTCGGAGCTAAGCTTTCCTTTTGTGCAGGGAGAGCTGTTCGCTTACCTGGAGAGATACCATAAGGCCCAGGTAAATCATAATTGAGTTTCTGTAAATTATTTCTGCTCACATTAAGTGCTTTGCCTGTCCTGAGAATTATCATAAAAATCAGATAAACTCAAGATAGACTTCCTTGAGCCATTTTTCCTCGAGCGTGGCGGCGATATTTTTGACCACGTTGCGCCTTATCTCAAGGTCAACAGGCAGGGTGGGATCCTGGTGAGCAGTATTGATTCTGGTGCCTGTGATAAACTGTATCTGGTCCGACTCCATCAGCAGCTTCACTATCTTGTCGGCCGGACCCTTACCCGGCTTATGTTTCTTATAATCATCCAGTATCTCAGCCACCTTTTGCAGTGTAAGTATGCCTTCAGTCACCAGGTCTATGCCTTCAATAAAGCTTTCCGGCGGCAGTTCGGGATCCTCAAACACCAGTTCGTCGATAAGCTCCCTGCCTGTCTCCCTGGCTATTATATCAGCCGTGGTTCCGCCACTCAGTATCACCTTCCCTTCAAACCCTGTCACCCTGCGGGCCAGCTCACTGTCTTTCTCACTGTCATAGGGAGGACCGGTGCACAGCAGCAGCTTCCTGGGTTCCCTGAAGTAGATGCTTGCGCAGCTGGTATCGTCCATGGCGCTGTACCCGTCATTCTTATGCGCCATGTTTATTATCTTTGAAGCCAGGCGTGTGGCCGATATTGCAGGCTCTGACCCTGTAAGCATAAGGGTGTAAGACTGCAGCTCATCCCTTCCCCAGCCGAAAGGCAGCCTGTCCGATCCCATCCCGCTCTGTACCACACCGTCGGTGCAGAATATTATCCTGTCTTCCTTTTCAGCCTTAAAGGAGCAGGTGGTGAGGTTTTTGCCTGCATGCTTTCCCTCTGTCAGCTCCACTGTCTCCCATGCAGGATTGAATATTTCACCCTGCCTCATTATTATTGAGGGTGGATTGTCAAATTCAAGTATTGTAACAGTGCCGTCTGCTTCAATATCGACAATGGTAAAGGTTGAGTAGCTTATCTTTCTTACGGAGCATACCGGCAGTGTTTTCATTATCACCGATGCTATCTTTTCCACTTCCTTGTGCTCGCGCGTGAAGTTAAGAGCCATAACCGAGCTCAGGGTGGCCAGTATATTGGCTTTTACACCATGACCCATTCCATCTGACAGCACGGCTATGATACGCCCTTCCTCCCTTATCCTTTTTGTCAGGAACACATCACCGCATATCTTTTCGCCATGGTGACTCCTCTGCTGGCAGTCTGCTTCTATATGGAATTCTTTACTCACTGTGCCGGCTTTAAAAAAATTATTTTTTCTTCAGGCTTTTCCTGTAAGACTCAAGTATGGAGTTAAGCATCTGCTCGGTGTCCGAGGCTCCCTCGCCCAGCAGGAAGCCTATCTTCTGCACCATCTCGAGGTTCTTTTCTATAACCTCGTTGATCCTGTTTATCGCTTCTTCCCTCTGTACCTCGGGTGAGAACATATCCCTTATCACTGCCCCTGCTATCTTGTTTTTCCTTACCGGGAAGACCGACACATTAAGCATCTTATCCCCGTATTTTATATCCCTGTTGGTGACCGACTCATCCTGCCGCAGTGCATAGGTGAACATATTATACACGCTGAAGGGCAGTATGGATTTCAGGTCGGCACCTTTGAGTCCGGGTATGACCTCGGCTATATTAACCGCATCCTCACCGGCTATATTGATAAAAGTGCTGTTTGAATGTATCACTTTCAGGTTCTCATCGGCTATTACCACCCCCGAGGGCAGCTTCTCAAGCATGGCATTCACCGTGTCCGAGGCTTCCTGCGCCAGGTTTTTTTCGCGGCGCGCCAGCGACTCCGACTCCTTCAGCGCCTTCTGGGTATCCGATAGTTTCTTATTGCTTACCCTCAGCTTTTCTATATATTTCTGCTTGTTCCTGATATTATACTTATGGCACATCTCCGGTATTGTGAGTCCCATTGCTACGGTCACTGCGAAATCGCGACACGACTCATAGCCGCAGGCACGGCAGTTATCACTTTCTTCCTGGCCTGTCCTGCCTATTGTCTTCAGCACCTCCTGTATCTCAGCTTCCGGCGGTTCGGGTATGCGGTGGTCATCGGCACTGAACTGTTTTGAATAGTCGAGCCTGCTCCATTTTTTCATATCCCTGGCCCACTGCTCAGTGTCGAGTGCCTTCACCCTTTTTTCTGTGTACAGTCTCACCAGGTTCCTCCGCCTGTACCTCTCGCTGTGATGATCCATTCCGGGACCCAGCAGGCATCCCTGGCAAAAGAACAGGTTAAAATGGTGCTTTATGCTGTCGATATGACTGTTAAAATCTTTCAGGGCCTCGGTGATATCTTCTTTCCCGGAGGCAGTTATCACCCCGCTTTCCATTACATCGCGCTTTATCCCTGCAGCATACAGTATGCCTGCCGGTATGGGGTAGAGGGCCCCGTACCTTCCATGTGGAGGATCAAAATCCGAGAAGCTCACTTTTTTCTCCTCTATGCCTGCATTTCTGAAGAGCTGCCGCAGCTCTATAAAGGTAAGGACCGAGTCGATCGCCTTTTTTTCTTTTTCACGCAGGGCCTCATCCTTGCTGTCGATGCACGGACCTATATATATTACATTGCTGTCGCTGCCATAGATCTCCCTGGCTATCATGCCGGCGGCTGTCATGGGTGATACCAGGGGGGCAAGGTTGGATACCAGTCCGGGATAATATTTCTCGGTCATCTTCACTATGGCCGGGCAGTTGGATGTTATATAATGTTTGCCTTCAGCCCTGGCAAACAGATCGGCGTAAGCAGCGGCTATTATGTCCACCGCGAACGACACCTCGTGCACCTTATCGAACCCCAGTTCCCTTATCATGGCCACCAGCTTCCTGTAGTCTGTTATATCATCAAACTCGGAAGCTATGCTCGGTGCCACCAGCGCTATGTTAACGGCATCCTTTCTTAGCAGCTGCCCTGTCTCATCCGTTGAGTCGCGGAACCTGACAGCCCCGGGTGCGCATGAAAGGTAGCACAGTCCGCAGCCTATACACCTGCCTGGTATCACCTCGGGATGCCTGCTGTCCGGTTTCAGCTGTATGGCCTTAACCGGGCACACCCTTATACAGGAATACGAGTCAGTGCATTTATCCTGGTCAATATAAATTACAGGTTTCATGTTTTCAGTTTTTCATCCAGCACTCTGATAATATTACTTTTATCGATATGACCCGTGATCTGCCCCTTAATGCTTATATTGGGACCGTCAGCACAGTTACCCAGGCAGTGCGATCCCCTTAACACAACCTTTTCATCAAGGTGATGCCTGTGAAGGTATGATTTCACCTCTTTCACCATCTCCCTGTTACCCCTTGCAAAGCAGGAGCTGCCAAGGCATATCCGTATTTCATCCGCTTTCTTCAAAAGCACTGTTTATTAAATAACATTTCAAATTTAATAAATTTATCCGAACCTGTACAGAAGAATCTCCCGGAAGGGTATAAATAGTCTTCATTTATCTGCATTGTGGAAGGTTTATAAGCTAATTTCCTGTGTTATTATCGCTTGAAGGAAGCAGTAGTATAGATAAAATACAAATATTCAGCTAGATAAAACTTTATTTTATCATAACTGTTAAAAAAATAACACTGTTTTTATTATAACACAAGATAAATTTTTTATATTTGTGCTGATGGCGGAAACAGGTATTGGTGGAAGTAATATTTGCCGGAAGCAGAAGAATGCACTGGAAACGAAGGCACCTGCTGAGCGCCGAAACATATGTTAAACAATGGAAAAGAAGACCGCGGATATACTGGAAAAATACAGGCTTTCGGACAGGGGAGGCCTGATACCCCTGTTGCAGGAGATACAGTCGCTTGAGGGCTATATCTCTGAGGATGCCATAAGGGAAGTGGGGGAGTTGCTTGGTATCAGCACTACAAAGATATTCAGCCTGGCCAGCTTTTATGACGGGTTTCGTTTCACACCACCCGGTAAGGTGCATATAAAAATATGTAACGGCACATCATGCTATATTAACAGGAATATTGATTTGCCGGGAACGTATTCCTTGTCAGGGCAGTCCCCTGATGAGCGTTTTGT
>JBKHBA010000296.1:0-3225 GCA_046542595.1 Bacteroidales bacterium
CTATGTCTGCTAATTCTGCAACTAAATCGTTGCTTGTACCATTTGTTAATAATGCAGTGCTACCAGTTCCAGTACTATTAGATGTAAGTCTTATATTTCCATCATTTATTTCCCAAGTTGCTCCGGATGTATCATCATTAAGTTTGGTAATAAGTGAATTATACGTAGTAGAATCATCATCTGTACCTTTGACTTCTGTTTCAAAATTAGTAAAGCCTGTTAAGTTGCCAAATAAATCTGGGGATGATCCAGAAGCCAATTCTACAACAGAAGAAGATCCATAATCCTGATCTGTTACTCTTACATCTCCATCTACAATTTCCCAGACATATATTTCTCCTTCATATTCTTTTGCCAGATCCTCAAGGATGGGACTTGCAATCTTGCAGGGCTGGCACCAGTTTGCGTAAAAGTCCACTATTGCCGGCTTATCGCCTTCATAAACCCATTCTTCTGTGTTTGTCTCGTAATTATATACTTTGGCAAGGAACTCTTCCTTTGTAAGGTTTATTGCAACCTCCTGCACTTTTGACTTTTCTGTCTTACCGGCGGTTTCATCTTTCTTTTCCTTTTCTGCTGCCGTGCTTGTTGAACAGGCACTTAGGCTTGCTGTAATAAATATTGCCACTATGGCATAGCTGAGCTTTTTCATATTGATTTATTTTAAATTAATTTACGTGTTTAAGCAATGTGTCAATTTTATCTTTATCAAAGCCAATAATAATCTGGCCGTCAATATCTGTTTGTGGAACACCTTGCTGACCGCTTTTGTTTACCATCTGTTCGGCTGCTTTCGGATCAGCAGACACATCAATGTCCCTGAACTGCACTTTTCTCTCTTTCAGGTATGTTTTAAGTGTGTTGCACCAGGTGCATGTGGGGGTAGAGTAAACGCTTATGTTCCGCTGCCTTTTTTCGCCCCCTGCAGGCCGGGCTGCTTCCTTTCCGTCCAGTACCGATATGTAGAAGTCGCGGCTGTTACATCCCTTGTATACATTCTTTAATACTCCCTGTGTAAATTCCAGTAATACAGGCACCGTTTCTATACCATATTCAGGATGTATATCCCTTACGCTGTTAACTTCAGCTTTCATAAAAACCTTTTTGCCGGCACTGTCGCTGTCAATCTCTTCAAGCGCACCAAGAGCACACAGGCTTTTCTCACTGCCGCTCCTGTACAGCAGGAGAAATGATCTTTCCTCTTTCTCCGCTATGCTTTTTAACTCCTGCAATGAATGTATCTCTTTTATGTTCATCCCTTCCTGTAATTAGTTTTATATAATCAGCATTTTAAATTTTATATAAGTATCCACATATTTACATATATTGTGCCACAAATATATTAAGAATTTTTGTCATAACATATACCCTATTATGGCAGGGTAGTCATAATACTCATAATACATGATACTCTTAATACCATGATACCCCGATTATAATATGCATAATCCTCCTTTTTTAGTAAATTGCAGTATAATAATCAAAAAAAGGAGGATCATCATGAAGAAACAAGCTTACCTTTCTATTTCTGTCATCATCATTCTTATATTTGGATCATGCAGGGAAGAGATACCCCCGGAAGTGTTTGAACCGGGCGACGGGCCATACCTTACGGAGATGGCCGAAAACCTGTATTTTGTAGAAGATTATAATAATGGCGGTAATATATGTTTCCTGGTGTCAGACGAAGGGGTGCTGGTGGTTGATGCCGGTAACTATCCCGGACCAACATCAGAGGTGGCCTCACTGATAGGCAAGGTCACAGACCAGCCAGTAAAAACAATTATCTATACCCACTGTCATGGCGACCACGTGGGTGGCGTGGCAGGCTGGCCTGAAGATGCTGAGATCATAGCTCACAGGAACCTGCCGGACAACCTTGATGAATTCGTTATTCCCGGTGTTGAGGAATTCAGCCAGGAACTCGAAAAGTATGGTGAAGATTCTCTCAGCTTAAAGTACGGCGATTCTTTTAAGGAAAGGATGGCTATGGAGATAAGAAAGCCTGATGAAGTGTTCTCAGAGATAAAAATACTTGAGATGGGAAAATACCCGGTGGAGCTGCACTATCCAGGTACATGCCATACTACGGATAATATAATTGTCTGGTTCCCTGACCACAAGCTTGTGCATACAGGCGACCTGGTATTTCATAACAGGCATCCCTTTATAAGCAAGTCATACGAGGCAGATGCATACCTGTGGCTGGAGACCCTTAAGGAATGGTCAGATAAGGAGATAGAGAAAGTTATACCGGGACATGGTGAGCCCGGCGGTAAAGAATTGCTGGTTAAGCAGGCTGATTACCTGGCTCAGCTTATTATGGCCGTTGAGGAATATGCCGATAGTGAGCTTGATGTATACGAGATGGCACCAGAGATACATTCAAAGTATTTTACCGAATACGAATATTCCGGCTTTTTTGATATAGCCGTGGAAACAGTACTTGAAGATATAACAGCTGAGTATGAGCAGTGATGATAAAGGAAGGCGCGACTTTATAAAAAAATCAGCCGCTGCAGCATTGGCTTTTACCATTATACCCAGGCATGTAATGGGAGGCAGTGGCTATACAGCACCCAGCGACAGGCTGACAAAAGGTATCATAGGCGTGGGTAGCATGGGGCGCGGACATATACCTTATGAGGATACACGGCTGCTGGCAGTGTGCGATGTGGACAGCAGTCACCTTAAGCTTGCCCTTGACCAGGCAGGTGAGGGGGTTGATGGCTATCACGACTTCAGGGAGATGCTGGCGCGTCCGGATATTGATATCATACATATAGCAACACCGCCCCACTGGCACGGCATAATGGCTAAGATGGCAGCCGAGGCGGGCAAGGATATATGGTGTGAGAAGCCTATGACACGTACCATAGGAGAAGGAATAGAAGTGGTTGAGGCAGTAAGGAAGCACGGGCGTATGTTCAGGCTCAACACCTGGTTCAGGTTTAAAGACAGGTTTTATGGACTGGGTACTACGGTCAGGCCTCTCAAAAAGCTGATAGACAGCGGTGCCCTGGGCTGGCCACTTACGGTGACGGTAAGCAAAACCACCGGCTTCGACTGGAAATTTTTCTGGAGCGGTGAGTATAACCTGGAGCCCATGCCGGTGCCGGAGCAGCTGGATTATGATCTCTGGCTCGGCCCCGCACCATACAAACCGTATAACCCGGAGAGGGTGCATTCCAAATTCCGGGGTTACTGGGATTATGACGGGGGCGG
>JBKHBA010000297.1:0-3223 GCA_046542595.1 Bacteroidales bacterium
AAGCGTCTCTTGCTTTCGGGGCTGGCTGTAGGGATGTTTGTGAGCCTGCTGGGCATTATTTCAAGCATTTTTATACAAAGTTCCTGGCCGGCAATTATCATTGCTTCGGTAACGTTTCTGTTTCTTATAATTGTCTTTTACCTGGTAAGGTTCAGGAATATCTACAGTCATATTATTGTCCCGCTTATTTCGCTTGCTTTTGTGGCGATAGGCATAATCTGGGTCTTTGACGGGGGAATAGACGGCTCAGCTATTTTCATTGCCTATGTTATTTTTATTCTATCACTGATAATTGTACCCGTTAAAAGAAAAAAATATGTCCTCTTTGGTTTCCTTGCACTGATTATTGCTCTTTATTCAATTGAGATATTCAGGCCTGAATGGATAGGCAGTTTTAGCTCAGAAAGGGAAAGATGGATAGACAGCCTGCTGACAGCTGTTTATTGTTCTGTTTTTATCTTTATGATAATTAAATTCCTGCACAGGAATTATGCTGATGAGAGGAGAAAAGCCGAAAAGAGTGAGGCACGGATAAGGTCAATAATGGAAAACTCAGCGGATGCAATATTTGTCACTGACCGTGGGGGCAGGTACTTATATGCCAACAGGACTGCATCCGGCCTGCTGGGATATACACAGGAAGAGATGCTGGGCATGACTATTGCCGACCTGTCGCCACCAGGTAAACTGGATGAGCATTTGGAAATTTTCAGGGAGATCATGGATAAGGGCAGTGCTTTTGCGGAGCTTGAACTAAGAAAGAAAAATGGCGAATATATCTCAACAGACCTGAATGCCATGGTATTGCCTGATGGCACCGTCTATGGCAGTTGCAGGGACATAAGTGTTCGCAAGCGGGCACTGGCGGCTATAAAGGATAATGAAGAAAGGCTCAGGCAGCTTAATGCCGATAAGGATTTGTTCATATCCATAATGTCGCATGACCTTAAAGGACCCTTCCAGAGCCTGATGGGACTGTCAGGAATGTTGAAGGAAGAGATCAATGATATGGATTCCGGGGAGATAAGGGATATACTGGACTTATTGAACTCAAGCTCAAAAAAAACATATGAGCTGCTGGAAGATCTGTTAAAATGGGGCCGAAGCCAGCAGGGCAAACTGCCCTTTAATCCTGTAATGACAGGGCTGAGGGATATTTATAATGATGCTACAGGGCTCCTGAAGCCGGCCGCAGAGCGCAAAAATATAACAATGGAATATGAAGCTCCTGAAGATATCAGTATTTATGCTGATCGTGATATGGTGCATACCATTCTGCGTAATCTTTTATCCAATGCCATTAAGTTTACAGGCGAAAATGGAGAGGTAAGACTTAGGGCTGAACGCAGGGACAAAGGGACAGTTGTTTCGGTAATTGACAATGGGGTGGGTATAAAGCCTGCTGACCGGAAAAAGCTGTTTGACATTGCCAGCGTGTTTACCACCGAGGGTACCGCGCAGGAAAAAGGAACAGGACTCGGATTATTGCTGTGCAAGGAGTTTACAGAAAAACACGGAGGTAAAATATATGTTGAAAGCAGCCCGGGTAAGGGCAGTGTTTTCAGCTTTTACCTGCCCGGTCCGCCGCAATAAGTCAGAGCCGTAAAAACCTATAGCTCAGGGATAAATACTATGGCGGCTATAAAATCCAGCGAATTCAGAAGACAGTGAGTTATGATGGCTATGTAACTATTCTTTCTGTTTGTGTCCTGATATCTTTTTCAGATACAAACTATTAAATTTCAAAAAGTAATGATGGATCTTAAAGGGGAAACCGATTAAATACCTGTGTTAATATATCGTTCAGGATAATTTATAAAAGAAAGAATTTGTATTTTCCCGGATTATTAAAAAAACGAGAGTTATGGGATCATCGAATAAGATCAACCGCCGCAAATTTTTAAAGAGGGCATCAGTGAGCACCCTCGGAGCCGGTATGGTATCGGCCGGATCATTTGCAGCCTCTGAGAGGGTAAATACGTCTGAGCCTGCAGTAATAAAAGATTACAGGGCTTTTGGTAAAACGGGATTCCGGGTATCGGATATCAGTTGCGGGGCCCCGACCAATGAGGCGGTATTAAAGGCTGCTCTTGACAGCGGGGTTAACCTGATAGATGCAGGTGAGGTGTATATGAACGGCAATTCAGAGAGGATGATAGGACGGGTGCTGCAGGATCATGAGCGAAGCAAATTTTTTGTAAACAGTAAATTATATACGGAGGAAGATTCATTCCCCTCAAAGAAAGAGGTGATTGAAAGGACCAACAAGGTGCTTGAAAGAATTCAGAGTGATTATGTTGACGGCATGATGATACATTCGGTTGAAAACACTAAAATACTGAAGGATGAAGCTTTTCATGCAGGGATGGAGCAGATGAAGAAGGAAGGAAAGGTAAGGCATGTTGGCCTGTCATGCCATGGCAATAACTGGGCTTATGATACCGACGAGAACCTGGAAACGATACTAATGACCGCCATTGATGACGGGCGCTTTGATATCATCCTGCTGGCTTATAATTTCGTTAATGCCGGAATGGCGGAGAAGATACTGAATAAATGTGAGCAGAAGGGGATAGCTACCATGATAATGAAATCAAACCCGGTGCATATATTCGGACTGCTCGACAGCAGGATGCAGAAGATGGTTGACGAGGGCAGGGAGGCTGATGAATTCACTCAGGCTTATTACGATAAGTATAAAGTAATGAATGAGCAGGCGAGGTCTTTCTTTGGGCGCTATGGTATCAGGGGAGAGAAGGAGCTAAAGGATGCAGCCTCACGCTATGTATTGTCAAACCCCAGGGCGCACACCACGCTGTGGGATTTTCAGAGCTTTGATGAGCTTGAAAATATGCTTGGACTGTCAGGACAGGCACTTACACAAAAGGATGATATTGTATTGAGCGGCTACATGAATGAGCTGGGGCACACGGCCTGCCGTATTGGCTGCAACGACTGCCAGGCTGCCTGCCCTGAGAATATACCTGTCAATAAGATACTCCGCTATAATTATTATTTCTCTGTAAAGAAACAGGAGAAGCGGGCCATGGAGAAGTATGCTAAGCTGCAGCTTAATAAACCATCCGAAGCCTGCATCGGCTGCGAAGGCTACTGTGAGCAGGCCTGCAAGTACGGTGTCTGGACCAGGCCTTTGCTGGCAGCTGCAAGGCAGAACCTGGAGATGATAACAGCCTGAATATCGTATTTATCTAATGAAAACCCT
>JBKHBA010000019.1:0-17439 GCA_046542595.1 Bacteroidales bacterium
AGGAAAGACGGCCAGGCAGCAGGCTATTGAAAAGGAAAGACGGCCAGGCAGCAGGCTATTGAAAAGGAAAGACGGCCAGGCAGCAGGTTATTAAAAAGGAAAGACGGCCAGGCAGCAGGTTATTAATTATATATCAGATATTAAGCTGCATTGATGCATCTGCTTTCTCCGGGTTCCTCATACCTGTGGTGCCCCCTTCTTCCAGGTTTATGTCATGAGGGCTGTTGACCTTCCATGCGCCACAGGTAAAATCGGGTACATCAATGGAGTCTGACCTGTTGGCCACAGACCACTCGCTCAGTGGTGCTATCACGCTCCACAGAGCAGCATCATATACATCCTGATCCAGTGGCAGGCCATTACGCAGGCAGTCAATAAGACGCCAGTCCATTATAAAATCCATACCCCCGTGGCCGCCCACAAGGCGGGCCATCTCGCCAACGCGCCTTGTTATCTCCGGTTCATACCTTTCACTCAGCTCATCAAAAGCTTCCTTTTTCAGCCAGCTGTGTCCCAGTGCAATCCGTGCCGGCGACGGCCATTTTCGGGCTATGCCCTTTGTGCCGCTTATAAGGTGTATACGGGAATAGGGCCTTGGACTTGAAACATCATGCTGCACCATTATTGTACGACCCTTATTTGTACGGATAAGTGAGGTATTCATATTACCCCTGTACCGGTCTTCAGTATAAGCGTCAAAAAAGCTTTCTTCCTCAGCCATCTCAACCGCCATCTTTTGCATTGTAAAGTCGTTTGTTGACATTGAGGTAAGGTAATCCATACTGTCGCCACGGTTGATGTTCATAACCTGGCATACGGGACCCAGACCGTGGGTAGGATAAAGGTTGCCCTTACGTCCGTAATTCTGTTTCAGTCTCCACATATCAATATACCCGCTGCCGGTGGGAACCTCATTATCATACATATCAAAATTAAAACCTGTCAGGTCATGTATATATGCTCCTTCACCATGCACAATGTCTCCGAAGAGGCCCTGCCGTGCCATATTCAGTGTCAGCAGTTCAAAAAAATCGTAGCAGCAGTTCTCAAGTTGCATGCAGTGCTTTTTTGTACGTTCGGATGTCTCAACCAGCTGCCAGGCCTCATCAATGCTTACAGCTGCAGGGATCTCACAGGCCACATGCTTCCCGTGCTCCATGGCATAGACTGCCATCGGTGTATGTAAGCTCCACGGGGTGCAAATATAGACAAGGTCAATGTCATCTCTTTGACACAGCTCCTTCCATATATTCTCATCATCACTGTATGTCTCCGCAGCCGGAAAGCCATATTCAATTACATCTTCCAGTGAACTGTTAACCGCGGCAGGTCTTTTATCACAAAGTGCCCTTACCTCGGTCCCCTCAATATTCATCATCCTCCTTACAGCACCGGAGCCCCTGCTGCCAAGGCCTATAAAGCCTACCCTTACCGTTTCAATGGCGGGGGCCCTGTACCCGCACATATTGAATTGCTGGCTGTACCGCCTGCCTGCAGCCTCTTTTATATGCCGGAGATTGCTTTCTCCCTCCGGCTGTTTACATGAATTGATGCTGTTTACGGACAGCGCACCTGCTCCTGCAAAAGCTGCTGTCTTCAGGAAATTTCTTCTGTCAGTTTTCATATTTCCGGTAAGTTAATATTCTAATGGATCTCAGTTCAAAATATTCACCAAAATATAAAACTTTACGGAAAAACTAACTGCAATATATGATTATTGTTCTTTTACATCCTTGCTTCTTCTTTTCAGTATAAAGCCGGATATAAGATCACCGGCCAGGTATCCAAATACCAGGCCATAAGCAATCATAAGGTACCAGTTTGACTTTATGGGACAGCTGCCAGTATTACAACCTACAAATTTCCAGTACAGGAAACCGGCAATACCACCAGTAATGGTAAATATTACCAGGTATGGTCCTTTCCCTCTTTTCGCCTTTTCAATAATTCTTTTTATCATCATTTTTAATCTTTTTTCTGCTAAGGCTTAAATAATACCTCCATAATGAAAACGTCAGGTTCCTGGAACCACTTCCACTCTTTTCAGGACCCTTACCTTATAAATTCCATCCCGGCTTTTTCATAAATTTCTTTCACTTTCCTTCTCTCATTTTCCCAGTTTAGCTCACGGCCTGCATTCACTGAATTGTCTTTCAGCCTTTCGAGCAATCCTGGCTCATCCCTTAGTAAACAAATAATATCACTAATTGATCGGGGATCAACAGATTTAATAAGCAACCCGCAGTTATACCTGGTTATTACAGCCTTAATCTCAGGCAGTTCACTGGCTATAACAGCAATACCGGCATTAATATAATCGAAAATCTTATTTGGCAGGCTATATCTTGAATTTATATAATCAGCCTTATCCAGACTTAAGCCTGCATCTGCGCTGGCAGTATAAAACATCATTTCACTCCATTCCATCACAGGTAAAAAAGAGATCCTATTCCCTGTGTTTTCAGAGACCACTCTCTTTTTCAGATTATCAATGATATCACCCGCCCCTATAATCATAAGGTGCACTCCTTCACATAAAGCTATAGCATCGACCAGTTCCTCAGCACCCCTCTCCTTATTAATACCCCTGCCCTGCAGGACAAGAAGCAGGTCATTTTCCTGTACACCAAGTTTACTGCGCCCTGCCGCTGTCCCATTGTAACTTTTGCCAATATTCCGGACAACTGTAGCATCTATACCGTACTCATCCCTGTATATACCTGCTAATGAATCATTTACAGTAATAATATATTCCAGGCGGGGAATAATAAAACGTTCAATGCTCTTCCAGATACTCTTAACAAAAGGCCTGTCTTCCAGCTCAGGTACACCGGTAAAATATTCATGTGAGTCGAATACCAGCCGGACCTTCTTTATTTTTGACACCAGGTAATTCGGAAGCAAAGTATCAAGATCATTTGATACAAGCAGGCATGAGCGGTGAAAAAGAAGGAAAAAGAAAAGTCTGATATTAAAAAACTTATAAAATAAAAACCCTTTTCTGAATAGCATACGGAACCGCTTAACGGTATATGGTAATTTCCCGGCAGACAGGCTTCCCGGCAGCTGCCGGCCAACAATAATTATATTATTACCGGTGCCTGACAACACTTCAGCCATTTTTAAAACCCTTTGATCTGTGATTATATCATTCGTTACCGAGATAATGATACTGCCCCTCATGGAAAATAAAAATTTATATCTTTGTCCGCACCGCAAGATAAACATTCAAAAACTAAGATGAATTATATTGACAGCAAAACAATAAAAGGCCTGCGTCCCTATTCCAGGTGGATAGATACAATAGAAGAAGCCATGCTGCTTAAGCCAGGGATTGATTATATTATGCCTTTACGCACCCATATCGACTTTGATGATAACACACTGCTGCTGATGCCCTGTATAGCAGAAAAATATTTTTCTACCAAGCTGGTCTCACTATACCCCGGCAATGCTTCTGCCGGCAAGCCCCCCCTGAAAGGCATGATAGTGCTGAATGACCGCAGTGACGGTGAACCGCTGGCTATACTTGACGGACCGGCCATAACGGCAATGAGAACAGCCGCCGTGGGTGGCTTTGCGGTAAGACACCTTTCCCCGGCGGATGCCTCTTCTCTTGGCGTTATAGGTCTTGGCACCCAGGGACTGCACCAGGCTCTCTTTGCCTGTGCAGAGAGAAAAATAAAGGAAATAACAGTTTTTGACTGCCGGAATGATTCCTGCCGCTTGTTTATCCGGAATTTCAATGCTGTATACCCTGATATTAAGATCAGTATTGCGGAGAGTACAGAGCTGGTCTGCAAACAGTCAGAGATAATAATAACCGCCACTAATTCAAAAGAACCTGTATTGCCTGATGATGAAGATATACTCAGGGGAAAAACATTTATAGGCATAGGCTCATATAAAAAGGATATGAGAGAGTTTCCTGATTCACTCTTCAGGCTGGCAGACAGGATATACACTGATACATTGCATGGATTAAAAGAGAGTGGAGACCTGATTTATCCACTTGAAAACATGATAATGGATAAGACTGATTTTCTTGAAGCCGTCAGCCTGTTAAACGATGGTGAATTACCCGGCACAACCAGGGTTTTTAAATCAGTGGGAATGGCACTTTTTGATCTTCTTGCCTCTGTTCTTGTATACGAAACACTTACAGAGGCGGGCCAGCAGTCCTTATCAGCGCAGTGAGAACTTTTAAAAGGAGCTGAAAAATGATGTAAGCAGTTCAATAGAGGGTGAGGCAGCTTTTAATGGCAAGTTCCACGTGGCCAATGAAATAAATATAATCACAAGAAAAACATAAAATTTCTTTAAAGCAGCTTTTTATTATGGCGGGGTATTAATACCTTTAGGTTTATTGTTCCGGGGTTTTATATGAAAACTAACCTGAAAACAAACATGAAAGTACTTGTAACTGGAGCAAACGGTCTGCTTGGTTCTAATATAATAAGACAACTTGAACAAAGGAATATAAAAGCAAGAGCACTTGTACGGGAAAATGCAAGGTTACTTTCCCTGAAAGGTACCAGTCCCGAATATTTTTTTGGCAACCTTATATCCAAAGAAGATATGCTTAAGGCATCTTCAGGATGCGATTATATTATTCATACAGCAGCCATAACAGACCCTACACTGACCCGCCTTGAACACTACCTTAAAGTCAATGTGGATGGCACAAAGAACATCATTGATGCCGGCATAAAGAATGGCATTAAGCGACTGGTGTATATAAGCACCACTAATTCCATTGGTTATGGAGACAGGGAACATCCCGGTACGGAAGACAAGCCACCCATGAAGCCCTATACAGAATCATACTACGCAATAAGTAAATACCGGGCAGAGCAGGAAGTAAAGAAAGCAGTAGATGAATCCGGACTTGATGCGCTTATACTGAATCCATCATTTATGATAGGCCCCTATGACTCAAAGCCCAGTTCAGGCAAGTTGCTATTGATGGGCTACCATGACAGGCTTGTCTTTATTACCCCGGGGGGCAGGAATTTCGTTCCTGCCAGGGATGTTGCTGTTGCTGCCTGCAATGCTCTGACTGCAGGGAGGTCAGGGGAAAAATACCTGCTTACCAATTCCAATCTGAGCTATAGTGAATTTTATGATATTGTTGATGATGTTACAGGTTTTAAAAGGGAAAAGGTGATAATACCGCCCTGGCTGATAAGGGGAACAGGAATGCTGGGTTCCCTGGCTGCACAAACAGGAAAAGCTGTTCTACTGAATAATAATAACTCCAGGATACTTACGGTTAAAAACTTTTACAGGGCGGATAAAGCAATAAAAGAGCTTAACTTCCCACAATCTGATATCCGGGTGGCTATAAAAGAAGCACTGGACTGGTTCAGGGAAAATAATTATATTAAAAATTAGCCGTCCAATTAAAAATATTCAGATGATCAAAACAGCAGCCCTGATAATATTCACAGATGACCAGAATAACTGCCCAATAATACATGCAGATGATAAAGTATAACTACCCTCTGAAAAAATATAATACTTTTGGGATTGATATACATGCCAGGAAGTTTGTCAGGCTGGATAATGAACAACAGGCCAACGAACTGTTTAAAGAAGGTAAATTCTTTTCGGACAATTGTCTCATACTTGGAGGCGGCAGCAATATACTTTTTACCGGGGATTATGATGGCACAGTAATACAGGCCCTCTTCAGGGATGTTAAGATCCTGGAGATAAGCACTGACAGTGCCATAATAACAGCTGATGCCGGACTGGAATGGGACTGGCTTGTGGAATGGGCAGTTAAGAACGGCCTGGGAGGACTTGAGAATCTTTCAGGTATCCCCGGACACACAGGGGCAGCACCTATACAAAATATAGGAGCTTACGGGGCAGAAGTGTCAGAAATGATAAATGCCGTTCATGCCATTTCTCTCGAGAACGGAGACCGAAGGGTTTTTTCCGCTGAGGAATGCAGATTTGGGTACCGCGACAGTATTTTTAAAAATGAGATGAAAGGTAAATACCTGATCACCAGGGTTGAATTCAGGCTTAGCAGAGACCATCATAACATGAAACTGTCATACGGCAATCTTGAACAGGAAATTAAAGTCCGGGGGCAGCCCACGCTTGCGGCGGTAAGAGATGCAGTCATTAAAATACGTAATGACAAGCTGCCTGATCCTTCCCTTACAGGTAATGCAGGCAGCTTTTTTAAGAACCCTGTCCTTGAAACTGATCAGTATACAAAACTGAAGAAAAAATTCAGTGATATGCCATCATGGGAGCTGGGAAACGGCCTGTATAAGGTTCCTGCTGCCTGGCTTATAGAAAAAGCAGGATGGAAAGGCAGGCAGGTGGGCAGGGCAGCTGTACACCACAGGCAGGCCCTTGTTCTGGTTAACCTTGGGGGAGCAAAAGGCAGTGATATACTCAAGCTTAGCCGCATGATAATGGACTCGGTAGAGGAGATGTCGGGAATAAGACTCAGCAGGGAGGTTAATATTATCTGATAATCATTTGTATATATCCAGCCGGTTAAGCTCCAGGTGGTACTTATTGGAATAATTTATATGATCACGCAGATTGGTAGAGAAATGGTGGTAACCCGAAAAATCATGACGGGCAACGAAATACAGGTAATTATGATCCTCTGCATTGAGTACTGCCCTGATACCTTCCTTTGAGGCAGCACGAACCGGTCCGGGTGGCAGGCCGCTACGTGTATAGGTATTATACGGTGAGTCCACCGTAAGATGTTTATTCAGTACCCTGCGTATGGTAAAATCATTCAGTGCAAATTTTATAGTCGGACAGGCCTGCAATGGGATATTCCTTTTCAACCTGTTCAGGTAAACACCGGCAATCTTCGGCTTTTCATCAGTCTTCAAAACTTCATCATCCACAATAGAGGCCAATATGCTCACCTCAACCGGACTGATTCCCAGTTCCTTCGCCTTCTTCGTCCGCTCATTGTTCCAGTAAGACCTGAACTCCCTTATCATCCTGGATATAAGATCCGGGGCTGTCACAGTCCAGTACACCTCGTATGTATCCGGTATAAAGGCGGCTATTATGGTCTCTTTAGCGAAACCCTCATCGCTGTAAAGGCTTTCATTAATCAATGCCTGGTGCATATCGGCTGAATCAATGGCCAGCTGTTTTCCAAGGTTCGCTGATAACTCTGCTAATGTTCTGATATTATTGAATGTTATCCTCACCGGTGTCTGGCTGCCTGACCGTAACAGGTTAACTATGTCATTATTATTCATATTATCAGTAATAACATAGTGCCCGGGTTTTATACCCGATATATACCTCTTCCTGGTGGCGAGCAAATCAAATGCCGGCTCATTAACCAGTATGCCTTCAACACGCAGGGAATCTTTTACATCCTCATAAACAGCATCATCTGCAATATAGATATGAGTTCCTTCCCCGGCCACTTTTATAGGAGAGAATAATGACTTCCAGATAAACAGGGCAGCCACCAGCAACATAATTGCAAGTAATATGAATACCCGTTTAAATAAGCGCCCCTTCTTCATGATTAATGAATTTAAGGAACAAAAATAATACAATTCCGAAAAAAACAGGAATATAATGAAGGTGAAAGACCGGGACCAGGTGATTATACAAAATGAGTAATTCCATACAGGAAGCCTTATCACTGCCGGCTGATAATAATTAAGTGAAATTAATTAAGCAACATATTTAAAATATTCTGTGATAAAAAGTAAATTTGTAATTAAGTATGGCAATATAAGAGTCTGCCATTATAACAGGCTGAATAACATGGATGGCTTGTGTTTTTGATCCTGTAAAACAATGAATAGTCTTTTATTACTAACATAATATGATATGATGAAAAATACCCGAGCATTAATAATACTGAGCACGGCTTTAATAATAAGCCTGGCATCAATTTCATGCAGTAAAATAATGACCGCAGGGTCTTCAGACGGGGATAATCTTGAATACCTGTTTGCAGGAGATGAAACATATCCCTATATGCAGAGCTCGAAGACAAGCCAGACTGTTGAAGTCAACGGACAGGAAATAAGCACCGTTATTAACTCAGACCTGGGCTTCACTGCTACCGGCAAAGGAATCTCAAGCGGTACACTGATACTTGAAGTCGTAATTGATACCCTTGGAGTAAGGATAAGCTCCATGCAGGGTAATATAACGGAGGACATCAGCAGCATGAAGGGTAAAAGTTTTTTGATGACCATGGACCGGAACGGTGATAATAAAGACCTGGATAATGCTGAGAGTCTCACTTACTCCATAGCAGAGCTGCAAACGGCAAATATGAAATCCAGCTTCGCCAATTTTTTCCCGGTGCTGCCCGGAGAGAGCATACAAACCGGATATAGCTGGCAGTATACAGATACGGTAAATATCAATACCGATACTGAAAGTGCTGAGATAATCATGAGCAATATCAATACAGTTGATTCGAAGGAAGAAGTATCAGGATATGACTGTTATAAAATAAGTTACAGCATACAAGGCTCAAGAGACGGCAGCAGCCAGACCCCCCAGGGAACAATAATAAGCAATGTTGATATCAGTGGTAGCGGCTATTACTATTTCGCCTACAGGGAAGGTATTATTATATCAGACCATATGGATATGGAGGCGGAAGGTTCCATGGTTATGCCTACGGGTGAATCAATGCCGCTTTATATGACAACAGTGTCAGATTTTAAACTGCAGGAATAAGCAAAGGCCATCCCTTTCTTATTTTCTCAACCTTTAGATGCAAGGTCTTACCCGGACAGTAATCACCTGCTACATGGACCTCATGCTTTAATCCATGCTTATCTGCCACTATAAGCAACTTACCACCCCCGCCAGGCATATAGCTTTCTGATACCAGGTCAAACTCATATACTTTTCCGGGCTTATAATACGGGTTAAGCGGTTCAATTTTATATTTACCCGTAGCATGATATCTTATAAACCTGCCCCTGAAAGATTTTCCTGTCTCAAGTCCGTAATATGAATACTGGTCTGCAGGCAGTATATGGTGTGAATTATTCTGATCGCGGATAAGAAAATAATCCTTGCCATCTACCCCTCTCTTCCTGTCATATATAAAAAAGTCATATACAAGGTCTTCCTCAATACGGTCACCCTTTGCCTGCTCATTATGCCCTGTAAAAATAAGCCGTCCTTTAGTTATCTGTTTAACGGACAGCCTTATATGATCACTTCTCTGCGGATGGTAAGGTCCGGCCTCATTTAGCGGCATGATCAACTCATTACCGGATTTATCATACAGCAGCAGAACAGGTATCAGTTCACCGTCATCTTTAACACGCACATCCCTTCCCTTTATCTTAAAATCATACTCCTTCCCCTCCTCGTAAAAGGGATTAGCCGGTTCAAGGAATACCTCCCCCCGGCAATTTATCTTATCAACACGGCAGTTAACAGTACTGTTTACCTGTATGCCATAATGCAAATAGTGTTTGTGTGGCAATAAATATTTACCGCCAGAAGGGCCTTTGAGAAGGTAATAATCATTATCCCCCACCCTGACGGTTTTCTCAACCAGAAAATCATACCTTTTACCTTCCTTCAGTTTCATAGCTTAAATCATTTGTCACAAAAACCTGCAAGAACCGGTCCGCAAAGGCTTCAACACCTTATTAACTTCTCTAACATTTCTATTACCAAAAAAAACAGGCCTCCTCCCTGGAAATCCAGCCTTTTAATATAAGGGCCCGAATATTCTGAAAAAGCTCTCCATATATTTATCGCTTCTTCTCCTTCCTTCCCAGAGATCAGGTAATACCTCCTTGCTATTACGCAGATCATGCATAAAAAGTTCTTCCAGTTTACCTGCAAACTCCTCATCATATATCAGGGCTGTTATCTCAAAATTCATGTCAAAGCTTCTCATATCTATATTCACTGAGCCTACAGACGAAAAGACACCGTCAACAACAATATACTTGGAGTGATTGAATCCTGACACATAAAAGTAAACCCTGATACCGGCATTAAGCAGTTCTGAAACATAAGAGCGTGTATTCCAGTTAGCCACCAGTGAATCAGATTTTTCAGGTAGAAGCAGTCGCACATCTCTGCCACTGAGAGCTGCAGTCTTCAGGGCATTAAGTATACTCTCATTGGGTGAGAAATAAGGTGTGCACAGGTATACCTTCTCCGCGGCAGTTGCTATTGCATAGAAATAAGCCTGCATTATACTTGCCCATTCGCTGTCAGGTCCGCTGCTTGCCAGCTGTATCCAGCTGTCACCCTCAACCCCTTCCTGTACCGGAAAATACTTTTTTTGTCTTACCAGTATCTCTCCGCTCAGGAAATACCAGTCTGTTAAAAAGATCCTGTTCATCCCTGCCACCGCATCACCTCTTATCATAAGATGAGTATCCCTCCATTTACCAAGCCGGGGGAGACCATACAGATATTTATCTGCAATATTCATCCCCCCGATAAAACCTGTTTTCCCATCTACCACCAGTATCTTCCTGTGATTCCGGTAATTAATCTTGCTTGCCAGCAGGGGAAAGCGTACCGGGAAGAAAGGGAAGATCTGAATCCCGGCCTCACGCATTTTTTCTACATTCCTTTTCTTGAATGACCAGCTGCCTACATCATCAATTATCATACGCACCTCAACACCTTCGGAAACTTTTTGAACCAGCAGGTCTAAAAACTCATTACCGGTGCTGTCCGGTTCAAACCTGTAGACCTGCAGATGTATATAATGCCTGGCCTTCCTTATCTCTTCAAGCATTGATGAATATGTCTCATCAGCATTATGCAGAAGGTTTATGTGATTATTCTCAGTAAGCACCGATTTTTCATTATTAAGCATCAGTGTCATCAGGTGCCTTCTCGATTTTATCTTATCCGCTTTAGTCTCAAGACGTGTATCAAGTGACTCAATCTGCTTGATGGCAGCCATATGGAGATAATCAGTGTCGACCACACCTTTCGAGGAGAATATCTTGCGCTTACGATAATTCTGGCCAAAGAATATATATATTACTATACCTATAAAGGGTACAAGGGCAATAACCAGCACCCAGGACATTGTTTTTACCGGGGCCCTGTTCTCAAAAATTATTAACAGGCATACAAAAATAACGGTAATAAGGTATAATATTGAGAGTATGACCTGCAGGGAAAAAAAGCCGCTACCGGGATCAGCATCCATATATTAATAATTACAGGGAGTAAAATAAAAAAAACTCTCCTGTAAAACAAGAGAGTTTATTATCTGTAAATAACTGATATTAAAACATTATTCCTGCACTTACAACAACTGCATTAGCCCTGCCATCGAGCGTAACAGTTTCTGTGCCAACCTTAACTTCATCTCCAAATCTATTGAGACCGCCTTCATACCTTACATCAATGGTTATCTTTTTCATCAGGTCTATTCCCACGCCGGCCTGGTAACCAAATGTAGCTGCATTATACAGGTCTTCAGCATCGGCAAAAAAGTCACTGTCAGATCCGAGCATGACTGAAGCGGCCGGTCCGGCCATCAAACGCATGGGCCCCAGCTTGATACCAAGCAAAACGGGCACATCCAGTTTACTGAACTTCTGGCTCTTCAGATCTCCGACCCCGTCTTCGGTAACAATCATATTGTTTTCAGACATGGAGAATAAAAACTCGGGCTGAACCATCAGTCCCAGTGCTGATATCCTGATAAAAGCGCCTCCGTGAAAACCCCAGGAGGCTGTCTCGGCACTTGATATAGTCTGCTGCGCGGTAACATTAACAGGATCTTCAAGCTTAAAATTATTTGATGAGGCACCTGCTTTTAAACCCCAGCTGAACTGCGCAAAAGCGCCTGATGAAATTATTGCGGCAAAAAGGATAAGAACTAATTTTTTCATAATCATATTATTTTGGTTATTTACTGCATATTTTTAAATACCGGTTTATTCTGAATGACAGTATAAAGATACAAAAGGTTGCGTATGATCTTGCTTATTCCATTATCTTATAGCCTACTCCTTTTATTGTTTTTATAATATTTTCACCTACCTTCTCCCTGAGCTTTCTGATATGCACATCTATGGTCCTGTCTCCTACTATAATATCCTCTCCCCATACTTTTTTGAATATTTCAGCCCTGGTGAAGACCCTGCCCGGCTTTGTCAGCAATAAAGACAATAATTCAAATTCTTTCCTGGGCAAAAAGATATCCCTGTCATCATGATGCAGTATGAACCTCTCCCTGTCGAGTCTCAATGTGCCCGAGCTCAGTATACGCGGACTGTCATCAGGGGGTTCTTTGCCGGGACTATACCTCCTCAGCAAAGCTTTCACCCTGCTCACCAGCACCTTTGGTCTTACCGGTTTAATAATATAATCATCACCCCCTGCCTCAAATCCTGCTATCTGTGAATAATCCTCGCTGCGTGCCGTAAGGAAACATATAATAACAGGGTTCATTTCAGGATCGGACCTTATCTGCTGGCATGCATCAATACCGTCTATGCCCGGCATCATCACGTCAAGAAGTATAAGATGTGGCTTTACCTCCCTGGCCTTTTTGATACCGCTTCTTCCATTGCTGGCAGTATAAACGATGAAACCTTCCTTACGCAGGGTATAGGATAGAAATTCCCTTATATCCTCCTCATCATCAACCAGCAATATTATATGATCATTGTTCATAGGGGATCATTTATTCTTTTTTCAGCTCCCTGAAAATAAGGTCTTTCATTTCATTAAACTCATCCATCTCAAATAAGCGTGTCAGGAAGACAATCTTCCCTTCCCTGTCGATTATCACATTGCGGGTAACACCGGCATTCTTTTCTGCAAAGAGACTAAAGATTTCCGCTCCGGGGTCCAGTGCCAGAGGGTAAGTGATATCCATATCATCGCTGAATTTTCTTACCGTCTCTATGGGCTCATCCCTGTCAATGCCTATCACCTTCAGACCTTCATTCTTTTTTTTCTTCCATATATCATTCTCTATATACGGCATCTCTCTTCGGCATACACCACACCAGCTTGCTGTAAACTGCAGCATAACAACATGTCCGCGCAGATCAGAAAGCATATATTCTTCACCACCGGCTTCCCTTATCAGGAAATCAGGGGCTTTTTCTCCCACTTTCACAAGATAACCATGCTCATAAACCTGGGCATCAGCCGCCGGTACTGAACAAATAAAGAAAAAAGAAAGTATAAGTGCCCCTGGAATAATACTGTTCTTCATATAGTTTTTTTTCAATAAACAAATATAGAATATTTTATGTCAGCACCCGGAACCTTAAATATCAAAAATGAAAATAAATATAATAGCATGATGTTATTAATATTTGTTAAAGTACAGGGAGAATAAGAACAAAGAAATTATCTTTAACTTATTAAACAAAAAACATACTTTTATGAAAATTACTATTCAAGTTATTATTTTTATTTCTGTCCTTTCCTTAAATATCCGTGCCCAGGAGCCGGTGGACAAGGGTCTGTCAATGATCAACCAGAACGCTCTGAAAGCTCAGCTGGGCTTCCTTGCCTCAGACTGGACAGAAGGACGTGAGACAGGTGAAAAAGGTGAATTTATGTCTGCCGATTATATTGCCAGTATGCTCCGGCTGTTCGGTGCTGAACCTGCCGGTGATATTATAAACGCCTATGACCCCTCCGCAGGTTCAATGAGACAGAAGCAGTCTTATTTCCAGTCTTTCACTCTTCTCAAAAGCAGTGCAGGGGACAAACAGCACCTGGCTCTGAAAAGAAAGGAAAACGGAACCATAAGAACAATATCCTTTGAATATATGTCTGATTTCAGGCTCACGCCTGTCTATCCCGGTGGCACCACAGAAGCAGGGGTCGTCTTTGTGGGCTATGGCTATATTGATGATGAAAATAATTATAACGACTTTAAGGGTAAGAATGTAAAGGGGAAATTTATCCTGAGACTCAGCGGTCTGCCTGGTGAATCAGAAGTCTCCGCCGATGCCTACTCAGCCTACAGGCTCAGGAGGGAGAAAGACCGGATAGCTACAGAGTTGGGGGTGGCCGGCATCATTGAAGTGGACCCCCGCGATGACGGTCTGCGCTGGGCTGAAGCAAGGGACTTTATGAATATGTCACCATCTGAATCCGGAAGGTACAGGACAAGACAAAGATATACCATACCCGGCGACATTATCAGTCCATCACCAGCAACGGCAAGCGTGTCAAAGAGAGTGGCAAATACCATTCTTGCAGGATCAGGTTTCACAGTGGAAGATTACCTTGCAGGGAAAAGAATTAAACAGGAAGAAGACAATGACACAAAAATTGTCCTGAGCACCAGCGTTAACAGTTCAATGGTGGCCGTACGCAACGTGCTTGGTAAAATAGAAGGGAAAAACAAAGACGAAGTGATCGTCATAGGTGCACATTATGATCATATGGGAATGTCAGACGGTTATATATATAATGGTGCCGACGATAACGGCTCGGGAACAGTTGGTGTGATGACACTGGCAAGGGCAATAAATGCATCAGGTGTCGTACCGGAAAAAACAATCATCTTTGCCCTGTGGACGGGAGAAGAAAAGGGACTGCTTGGCTCAAGGTATTATGCGGCGAACCCTACCGTAGCCATTGATAATATCAAAATGAACTTAAACTTCGATATGATATCCAGGTACGTGAGTGATGACCAGCCAAATAAGGTCACTATGACATATACTGATTCTTATCCCTATTTCAGGGAGATCACTGAAAAGAACCTTGCCAGTTATAATATTGCTCTTGAACCGGATTACCAGGATGCAAAAAATGCGTCAGGCGCCTCAGACCACAGGTCCTTCATGGAAAAAGGAATACCCATTATGAGGTTTAAGCCAGGTCACCGCGAGGAGTATCACAAGCCAGGCGATGAGGTAAGTACCATAGACTGGGATATAATGGAAAAGATAGTAAAGATAAGCTACCTGAATATATGGGACCTGGCAAATAATAAGTGGTAGGCAAAACAGTCTTCATGGCATAAATTTTGCTCTGCTTAAATAAAAATGCCATGACAAAAATAATATATATTTCTCTTGCATACCTGATGATAGCGGTGTCCTGCTCATCATCGGGTGAGATGACTGCTATAAGGGAAGAACGCAAAGCAGCAAAAAAGGAAGAAGTCAGGGAAGCTGTTGAGACCCAGCGTATGCTTATCAAGGTTAACAGGATGCACCCCATGCGTGGTGGTGTAATAGAGATGAGGCCGGAGGGTAATTTTATTATTATTGACAATGACAGGGTGCGCATCAGCCTGGGATACCTTGGCAGGTCACACAGCATAAGGCCTGTTTCTGCAATTAATATGCAGGGTGAGATAAATTCAGGAAAGGTGGGTGCATGGAAAAAGGGAGGATACGATATGGAGCTTGAAGTTGAACAGAACGGTGAAAGGTTCACGGTCAACATGACAATAAGCGCCGATGGATATGTTGACCTCAGGCTGATAAACCCCAGGCTCGACCTGGCCAGGTACTCGGGCAGACTGGAGTTGTTGTAGCCTTGCTTTGATCAGAATTATTGTAGTCTTGATATGATCAGAATTGCTGTAGTCCCGGGCAAACTGATTTCACTGCAGCAACATTCTTTATGGTTACGGCTTGAATAATATTAGAAAACATAGAAGAAACCCACTGTAACACTCAGGGCTTCAATATCGATTTCTCCTTCTTCGGTATCGCTGAATGTCTCAGCATCGGTAAGCATGTTAAGCTCAAAATCATAGCCGGCGGAACTGTGAAGGTAATCAGCACTCAGCTTTAGCCCTGTTCCTCCCCGTGAAAGGTATAATAAACTACCCCCGTAAGTATAGCCCAGGTTAACTGTTGTCCCTTTAACCAGGGCTTCCAGATCATCCTGGCCCTCCATATAATACATCTCTCTTTTAGGATACACCACCATGGACAACCCTCCCAGTGCCCTTACTCCGGCCTGGAACCTCCCAAAAGGGATGGATATTTCCGGACCGGCAAACAGGTTGACATAATTCCAGAACCCGGACTCAAAATCTACTTCAGTCACATCCGGAGGAATTCCGGATAAAGGAATATCTGAGACATTATATGCATAATCAAGCAACTGTTCCAGGTAAACATCCCTGTTCGCGTACAGAGAGCCGAAATCGAGTATGCCGCCAATACCGATTATACTGACCGGGTAGTAAAAACCCTCGAACTGCACTGTAAAACCTGGTATAGCATAGCCATCAGCAAACATTTCCTCACTGGAGGCAAAATCACCTTTTGGCATACTTGTACCAAGACTAAAACCAATATAGCTATCCTGGGCCATTACATGAAAACCAAATAAAGGCAGGCAGATAAGAAAAATTATTAAATATCTTTTCATTGTTTTGATAATATATATCCCGTATCAAAAATAACTATTAATTCTGAATTTCCAGTATGTCTGTATTCTTAATAAGTGTAATATATTCGGAATCAATATCGCGGTAACCATACTCATAACAGTACCTGGTTATACTGCTGTTATTATCCGTTTCAACCGAATGAGTGAAAAAGTTCATATTAAACTCAGAAACCAGCAATGCATCCCTGTGTATCTTCCTGGTACCGCTGTCATAGAGGTCACACAGTATCTTCCTGTTCTTTCTTAATACACTGTGTACGTTGCGCACCAGGTTATTGGCCTCCCTGTTTATTGTATTATTATAATTATTACGACACTGATCAGAACAGAATTTTTTATCTGACCTGCCCTTTAGCACTTCACCACAATCGAGACATTTCCGGACTGGCATGACAGTATTTTTTATAAAGTTAAAAAATGTAAAGCTCTAATACAACAGGGAATAAAGCTTTTCTTAAATAAAAAAACACATACATACACAGTGGTATAAAAGATTGCTAAGCGATTTTAAACGTTTATTAAGCAACTATAAATAATTATTTACCGAAACAGTTCATTGCCGGGGTTTATGTTTGCATTAAGAATTTATGTTAAACCAAAATCTTAATGTTATGGCATCATTAAACAACAAAGTACATCTTATCGGTAACCTCGGAAAAGATCCCGAGGTAATGGAATTTGACAGTGGCCGCAAGCTTGCAAAATTTCCTCTTGCAACCACAGAGAACTACAAGAATGAAAAAGGTGAAAAGGTAAGTGAAACTACCTGGCATAACCTGGTGTTATGGAACGGCCTGGCAGGTATAGCAGAAAAATATCTCACCAAGGGAGGAGAGATAGCCGTTGAAGGACGTATAATGCACCGTGAGTATGAGAAGGACGGTGAAAAGAGGTGGAACACCGAGATCGTCGTGAGCCAGATGCAAATGCTCAGGAGCAAGAAGGGAGAAGGTGTTTTTGCAGAATCAGAGAAGTAGTTTTAATCCTTTTATCCTGGTGGAATAGCGGTACGATGCATGGAGCAAACAGAGTAAGCGCATGTAGTAAAATCAGGGAAAGACCGAATGCCTTAAA